>JASHPO010000102.1 GCA_030038075.1 Nitrososphaerales archaeon
TCAAGCCGTACGTTCCGTTCTGCATGACGATGTAGACAATACTCGGATTTTTCTTCAGCGCGTGAATGAAGTGGCCCGCCCCGATGGCATATCCGTCGCCATCTCCTCCTGCAGCAATAACCGTGAGATTTTGATTAGCGAGCTTGACTGCTATAGCGGTAGGAAGCAGCCTTCCATGAAGCGCGTGAATTCCATAGCATTCAAGGTTGTTGTGTATCGAACCCGAACAGCCGATGCCTCCAACCAAGACAGTGTCTTTTGGCTTTATTCCGGATTCAGAGAGGGCTTTTTTTAGGGATGCTAGTACTCCAAAATCGCCACAACCCGGACACCAAATGGGTGTTATGACCGGAGCTGTTTGAGTCATTTCCTAAGTATCGACCTTCGAATTAACAAATGAAGAAACTGCTCTGGTAATTTCAATTGGTTTGAAGGAAGTACCGTCAAATTTCGTAACGCTTTGTAATTTTGTAGCGTCGCCGATTACTCCGCGAATCAAATTTGCGAGCTGACCTTGGTAGTTATTTTCAATGACAAAGACCATATCCAGCTGATCGAAGAAACTCTGCAAATCGTCTTCGAGTAGGGGCCAGATTGTTCGAATCTGGTGAAATTTCGTTTGTATCCCGTTTCTTTCGAGCGCCAACATACTCTCGACGATGGGACCATAGGTCGAGCCAAAGCCGATCAAGCCGACTCTAGCGGTCTTTTGTCCACTGTCTATTCCCTTCGGAAGATCCTTCTTCGCAATTTCGAGCTTCATCATGCGCTTTCGCATCATTTTGAGCCTGTTTGTCCTATCTACTGAAACCAATCCGAATTCGTTGTGCTCGTTGCCTGTCACCTGAAATTGGCCGCTGGCCTGCGAGGGAATGCTGCGGAGTGAGATTCCGTCGTCGGTAAACTGGTACCTTTTGTAGGCATCAAGTTTTTGCAACTGCTCCTCGGTCGCGAGCTTGCCCCTGTCAATTTTTACGCTCGATAAATCGAAGGGATCTATTGTCGCGCTGTTCTGGCACAAGGCCTGATCCAAAAGCAGGAATACCGGAAGCTGGTACTTCTCTGCAAGGTTCAGAGCTTGGATAGTCATCTGGAAGCAATCGTTTGGGGTGCCTGGAGCAAGCACAAATCGGGGAAATTCTCCGTGAGATCCATAAACAACATGATTAATATCCGATTGTTCGTTCTTCGTTGGTTCCCCGGTGCTAGGTCCGACTCTCTGGCACTCGACAACAACAATAGGTACTTCAGCTTCACCCGCCTGCCCAATTCCCTCGGTCATCAATGATTGGCCCGGTCCGGAAGTAGCGACCATGACTCTAGCGCCGGCGCACGCCGCCCCAATCCCCATGTTAATTACTGAGAGTTCATCCTCAGCTTGCTTCACCACACCACCAAATTTTGGGAGTCTAGGCGCAAGCCACTCCATGATGTCTGTTGCAGGTGTGATCGGATAACCAACAAAGAACCTGCCTCCACCTACAACGAATCCAAAGGCGGCGGCTTCATTTCCCGTGGACAGAATCTTAGTGTTTTTCGGATACTGTTTTAGAGTAATGGGATTAGACGGGATACTTTTTGCCGCAACATCAAATCCTATTCGTAAAGCGCTCAAGTTTGCGTCATACGCCTCTTTTCCTCGCCTCTCGTATCTTGACTTCAGTACGTCGAGTAGCAGTTGATCTTGTAAACCTAACAGTCTACCCACAAGCGCATAAGCTGATGTATTCTTGTAGATGTTCCGCCTCAGTTCTGCTGCTGCCATATTTCCTATAGGAGCAGAGTAAACTCTGTAGCCAGTTTTTGTCAGAGAGTTGGAAAGATTCCCCTTCGAGCTGTCAAAAACTATCAGCGCGTCCTCTGATAATTCCGTCTGAGCGGCTCTGACAGCATCTTCGTCAAAGGCAACTAGAAGGTCTATTTGATTTCCTATAGAGTAGATTTCCTTCTCCGATGCCCTCAGTACGCCGTCAGCATGTCCACCTCTGATTCGGGAGAGTACGTTCCTTGCATCGTAGATGTTAAACCCTAAATTCCTAAAAGTACTCCCAAGAAGGCTGACGACAGTGAGAGTCCCATCGCCTCCCTGCCCACCTACCATTATCGAAATATCGTCTTTTACTACACTTTTCTGACCTTGAGTTTGGAGTTCTGCTGACAATTGTGGTCACACTCGCCGAATACGCAAAAAATTGACTATGCATTTCTTATATGGAATCTTAGAATATTTAAGCATGACTTACTAAAAAATCGGTGAAATATTGTAAAATTTTCATTATGCAGTTTTTGCACGAACCGTAACGCGGTCTAAAATCCGCTGAACCTAAATTGGGTCACATGGCCTTTTTAATTTGACTCAGTGAAAGGAGTCAAACTGAACGTGTTTCGGCCTTTAATAGGCTTAAATATTACAAACGCACTTTTTCAATATCCAACGGCGTTGCCGAGAGATGCAGACACCATACGAGGTTGCTTCAAAGTCGGTGATTCCTGCCATCCGCGGAATGATTTCGAGAGGATTAATTGAGAAAAATTTTACCCAGTTAGAGATCGCCCATGCACTTGGCGTTACTCAACCAGCTGTTTCGAAATACTTCTGGGACAAGCGGGGACGGGCAATAGACTTTGACCACAGACCAGATGTCAGAAAGATGGCGGACGTCATAACTGAGGGCATCGCTGCAGGAAAACTCGACCGGGTGCAGGTTGCAAACCTGATCAAAGAAATGTGCGACTATATCATGCGTTCGGGATACATGTGCGACCTCCATTTCGAAATCGACCCGCAGATTAAAAACTCCAACTGCAAAATATGCATGGATGCTACCGCCCAGGCAGTTTAGGGCGTTTGCTACTAGCCAAAGACAGAATAATTCTAATACCTGCAAATAATCGAATGATCGAATGCCCGAGCTGAGGAAGGACTATTTTACCAAGAGACTGGTTTTAGTTTCAGCCCAAAGGGCGAACCGGCCGATCACACTGGCCGCTCCTAAATATACTCTGACCACGGACAGAAATTCCTGTCCATTCTGCCCGGGCAAAGAAGAAATGACTCCACCAGCCGACCTGGTACTGGTTTCAAGGGATAATACCCTTCTGAAGCTTTCTGATTCAGAAGAAGAGCGCACAAGCGGTTGGTCGGTGAGATATTTTGCCAACAGTTTTCCGGCAGTCGTGCCCGAACCTGACTCGAAGTACAGCGACTACCCACTTCAGGGTGAGCCCGCATTCGGCTATCACCATGTGATGGTTGTCACGCCAGAGCACTCGGCCACGTTCGGGAAACTGCCAGTAGAACAGTGGATCGACATACTCGCAACACTTCAGGACAGGGTGAGGTGGCTTTACTCGAAGAAGACGGTCGGATACGTTTCAGTTTTCGTTAACAACGGATACGAAGCGGGGGCGACAATCTCCCACCCTCACCTCCAGACACTAACCCTTAGCAAGCTCCCGCCGGCAATCGAGGAGGAAGCGGAGGCGATGCACGATTCCATGACCGAGCTCGGGGTTTGCCCCATGTGCAAGGTTGTAAACGTCGAGTCGACTTCTGCCCGCTCGATTCTCTCAACGGAAAGTTTTCTCGCCTTCGCCCCTTGGGCCTCTACACACGCCTATGAATTCTGGATCTTCCCGAAGAGGCACGAGACTTCATTTCTCAAGGTCTCCCAGAAGGAAATCCAGGATCTTGCGACAATGCTTCGATCTACGCTTGGCGGCCTGGATCTAGCCTTGAGTAATCCACCGTACAACATTGCGTTTCACATTTCCTCCGAGAAAAAGACGACGAAGCAAATTCACTGGCACATCGAGGTGTATCCGCAGATCGTAAAGTGGGCGGGATTGGAGCTGGGAAGCGGAGTATGCATCAACCCGATTCCGCCGGAAACCGCGGCCCAAATCATTGGCGCCGCTGCGCGGAAAGAGCTGGCGCAATTGATTGGAATAACGTAGGCATTCTATCTAGGGATTACAAATTATCTAGTGGACATTGGCATTGAGCGTGATACGCATCATGAGTTAGGGCAAACTTCGTGAAGGATTCCTGTTCGCGCGTATTGGCGCTGGACAGAATATAAGGAGCAATAGCTCCATTTTTAGAAAAAATTACTTTGCAACCGCGCAAAATTCTCGGCAAAGCTTAGCACAAACCCCGTACAGGCAGAGCAGTTTGTTTCATTTGTTCTAGCTCGATCAGAGCTTAACAGCCAGCACGAAGCGCCTAGAAGTCGAGTTTCGCTGGAGAACTGATCGAACAGGGATAGTTTACCGGTTTTCCTAGGATGATTACGGAATTCCGCTCATTCAAGCGCGGCAAAGGAGAATTAGTATTCTCCTCCGCCCATTCCACCTGGTGGACCGGCCGGCGCCTTGCTCTTTCCTGAGGCAATCACGTCATCGATTCTCAAGATCATGGAAGCAGCTTCGGTAGCAGCCCTCAGAATCTGGCCCTTCACTGCTGATGGCTCTACAACATCATCACCCATCATGTCCGAGACCTTGCCAGTCGTCACGTTTATTCCGAACCATTTCTTGCCCTGTCCGTGCTTTGCCCTAATTTCAACTTGGGTGTCGATGGGATCCATTCCTGCGTTTTCGGCCAGCGTGAGAGGAATGACCTCAAGGGCATCTGCGTATTTCATAACAGCGAGCTGCTCCCTCCCAGAAAGTTTGTTAGAATATTCGCGAAGTTTCGAGGAGATTTCAGCTTCTGGAGCACCTCCACCGGCAACGATTTGAGGGTTCTCAAGGACATCTTTCACTACCATGACAGCGTCGTGTATGCTGCGCTCGGCTTCATCAACAACTCTCTGCGAACCACCCCTGACAAGGATCGTAACAGCCTTCGGATTCTTTGAGCCTTCAATGAAGACCCATTTGTCGGTCTCGATCTTTCTTTCTTCGACGAGTTGAGCGGCTCCCAAGTCTTTCTCGGTGAGGTCGTCGAGATTTGTAACGATTCTACCACCAGTCGCGCGAGCTAGTTTCGTCATATCAGACTCTTTGGCCCGCCTTACCGCGAGAATTCCCTTTTTCGCGAGGAATGATTGGGCGACGTCATCGATTCCCTTCTGGCAGATTACTACGTTTGCGCCGACTGACTCGATCTTGTCAACCATGGCCGAGAGCATGGAATTTTCCTCGTCCAAGAACCTTTTCATCTGCGAGGGGTCGTTGATTCTGATTTCGGCTGAGAATTCTGTTTTTTCAATTTCCAGAGCGGAGTTGATGAGCGCAATCTTCGCATCCTCGATGCGCTTTGGCATTCCCGCGTGCACGACTTCCTTGTCTAACACGATTCCTTTAATCAGTTTGGTGTCGTCGGTAGAGCCGCCGGGCTTTTTCTCGACCTTCACATTGTCGATGTCAACTTTGTACTTGTCGTCGTCGGTCTTGTCGGCGACTTGAAGAAGTGCGTCAACGACAAGAGAGGCAAGTTCGGCGCTGTTATCCGCGACGAGCTTTGTCTGCATGCTTGTTTGCGCGACGTGATTCAGGGCGGCTTTATCTCCAGGCTTGACTTTGACAGAAATGTCATCAAGGATTGCTAGAGCCTTTTCCGCAGCCTTGCGGTACCCATCTACAATAATCGTCGGATGGACATCCTTGTTCACAAGATCTTCAGCTTTTTCCAAGAGCGCGCCGGCAAGGATGACCGCGGAAGTGGTGCCGTCACCCACTTCGTTGTCAGTTGTCTTGGAGATCTCAACCAGCATCTTTGCGGCGGGGTGCTGGACGTCGATTTCCTTGAGAATCGTTGCTCCATCATTGGTTATGGTGACATCGCCCAGGCTGTCGACAAGCATCTTGTCCATCCCACGTGGACCAAGGCTCGATTTTACTATCTCAGCTATCAATTTTGCCGCGTACAGATTGTTCCTCTGGGCTTCATTGCCTCTCGTTTGCGAGGAACCTTCCTTTAGAATAAGAACTGGCTGTCCGGAGGACGTTGTCGCAGGGATTGCTGTTGCAGACATTTTTCAAAAACACCTATTATTTGTGGTAAAATGGTGGTTGCTAGACGGTTCATAAATTTTTGGGTAGGCTGGCATGAAAATTTTACGCTGATCCGCTGCAAGCAAACGGGAATGATTTTAGTACCCGTACGGTGAAAAAGCAACTCCGAACAGGTCGTACAACGTGGATCCGCTCTTCAAGATACGCAAGACAGATGCACTTGACAGCAAGATGAAGAAGAGCTTGGTCACGAAGATGAAGAACATCGAAAGCGCAGTTTCAGATGTAGAGAAGTTCTCGGGATTGAAATATCCTGCATATTACATCGAACCCGTGCTTACTGTCACGGAATCGAACGACAACATGGGTGGATTGGGGGTTCTTTACGCCAGGACTATACCAATCGAATTGAACGGGCGGGTAGAGATTTTTGTCGAAATAACCGCGCCTCTACTACTTTACTCGACGAGGGTAACTCTGAGATTAGTACTTGCTCACGAGTTTCTGCATTACGCCGAACTGGTTCGCAGTTTCACAAGACTAGACATTGTCTCGCAAATTGCATCTGCATCAATGTACGAGGAAACACATACCGATAATTCCAGAGCTTTAGACCCCGCTAGGGTTTTTTCGAACAGGAAGCTCGTGACCGATCTGAAAAAGCGAACCAGCTCCGGCCTTCATGATGAGAAGCTCAACGAAAAGTGCAGAATAAAGTGGATCGAAAAAGGTCTTCCCGTAGCCAAGATCGCAATTGGAAATAATCAAGTCCGAGTTCCAATTGATTCTATTTCAAGATCGGCGTTCGACCCTAAGATCAAAGACCTCGTCGCTCGCCTGCCGTAATCGAAGAGAACAACAGATGCGCGAACTAAACAGCTCCGAATTGGATGCCATTGCGAAAACATTACAGCCCATAACCTCGAATAAAGAGGTCGTTGCTCTTTGCGCGTACGGGTCGCAGGTTGCAGGTTACGCAACAGAGGAGAGCGACTACGACATAATTCTGGTCGCAAAGCCATTCACTCAGAGAATCAAATACTACTATCTTCACGGAGAAACTCAATGCTCCGCTCTTGTTGTCGAACCAAAGTCATTCGAGAATGATTGCAGGAAATCGACACTGGGAGAGTTTGTTTCAGGAAGACTTCTCAATTCATATTATCCAATTGCCGGAAAATCATACCTCGGCGAAAACGAACGTGAATTCAAGAAGAACGTGATATTAGAGGGACTGTCGGAAGCATACGCCGAGTATTCAGAATTTGCGTCAGAGATCATCTTTCCGCTGAGATATTTTCTCTTTGAAAAGCTGAGAAAGAGAGCGGCGATTTATCCGCCGGTCATTTACAGTTATTCACGAACCTATGGCGAGAAGTTGATCGAGGACAACCTGGCAAGCTCGCTTGAAGGTTTTCGTGTTGCTGCCAAAGAGTTGATGAACGAAGGGGTGATTGAATACGATGAAGAAAATGACTCTATAACGAGTCCGCTGATGAAATTTCACGCCGGCCTGAAAGCGCAGATTGAGGTTCTGGCATCTTATACCAACAAGAGCTTGAGGCAGTATGCTGTGCACGGATACGCCGGGAGGGTAAGGCCGAATGTGGTCGGACGGGAAGTTATCGCGAAAATTTCAAGATCGAGGAAGTCGGAAAAGTTGCCGCCAGAGATTTTGAATCCTCAGAGATTGTGGGAACTACCATCAGGAAAACTGTTTCTTTCGAGCCACGATTGGCTCTCGGATTTGATTTCTCTTCTAGGTATGGATCGCCAGACGTGCAAAGTCGCGAACAAACCTCTGGGCGAATTTTACAATTCCGCTGGGATATACTCGCTCGAGGATTCTCGTGCAAGGGAGACAGTCGTCATAAAACGCTATCAAGACGTGAAAGGATTCAAGTGGGGTGTCTTGAATCTCTGGTCACTGAAGAACGCAAATTTCACAGTTGACCCGACTGAAAGGATCTACAGGGAATACAGAGGATCGAGAGATCTCCGCAAATTCGGACTACATACTCCGAGGGTTGTTGCTGTTTTCCTAGATCAAAAAATACTGGCCACATGTTTCATTCCAGGAAAGGACCTTTCGACGCTCGAATCCGATTATTTCAACGGCGATACCAAGGACCTCTCTCCTTTTGAAAAGTTCGGTAGAGCGCTAGCAACATTGCACAACAATGGATATTGCTTGGGAGATACAAAACCTAGCAACGCGATTCTCTCTGAGCAAAAATCTGAAATCTACTTTACGGACTTGGAGCAGGCGGTTCCAGACGGAAACAAGGTCTGGGACGTTGCCGAGTTCGTCTATTATTCCGCGAGATTCACGCTGAAGGAAGAAGAGGCGAGACTCTTAATCAATTCTTTCTTGGAAGGATATGCTTCTCTAGCGAGCGATAAAGACGTGATAAACAAATGCAACTCTCTCAGATACAGGGCGCCTTTCCAGGCCTTCATTGCCCCAAATGTAATGAGCGCAATCAGAAAGGATCTGACTGCGTAGCTTACTTTGGTTTCTTAAAACTAGTATACCCGCATTTGCCGCAAGTAAGCCGATCCTTGTGCTCCCCCAAGTAGACTCCCCGTCCGCAACGAGGACACTCCTTGCGAAGCCTTTCGACCTTACCCTGCTTTACTTGAAAGAATTTGTGAACAGGGCTTTCCTTTCTCTCTTTCTTCTTTGCTGGAGCTGGTTTTGCTTCCGCTGCGGGTTTGGGCGCAGCTGGTGCTTGTTCTGACAAAATTATCACATTCTATTTCTTTTCGGCTGGAGGGGGAGGTTTTGCCTTTGCCGCTTCTTTGATCTTCTTTCTCTCCTCTTTCGAAAGCTCCCGCAACATCATGTATTTGGGCAACTGTCGCTTTATTGTCTCCGCGTCGGAGTAGACATATGCAAGCGCTTCTAAGTCTCTAACCCCAAATTTTCCATGCAGGGATATGAGCTTCACATTACCCTTTGGAACGTTTGCTTTTGCGGTAATTGCATCAGTTGCACCCTGCCGAGAAATGAAACCGCTTCCGCCCTTGAAATTTAGGACAAGCTCTCGCCTTCCAAGCGCTTTATTCTCTTGATCGCTCAGAATTTCAACAGTCGACAAATCATACACTCTTAGATTTTTAGATGTTCCGAATCATAATATTTAATCCTTTGCCGGTTGACCCGGAGCAAAAGTTCTAGCCCAAGCCCATCTGGAACTTCCAAAGTAATTAATCACGAATGCTGTGGCAATCGCGAGCAGGGAGCTATCTATGTAATATATTCTATGGGAGTAGGCAATGTAGAAGACGATTTCATTCACGGCAAAGCTACCCAAGCTGACGAGATTGTATTTCACGAACCGAGTCAATCTCGCGAAAGAGAGAAATTTTCCGTAATTACCGGTTCTGAATGTGAAACGATCGTTCCACGTGAAGTTGTTGATTATAGCTAGCTCTTGCGCGACGACGTTTGCAGCCAAAGCCCCAATGGCCGCCTTGAGCAGGGTGAGTACTAACAAGTTGACGGCGACTCCGCTTACGCCGACCATAGCGAATTTGACCACTCTTGAATGCTGCCGTAGCGCAACCCCTGGATTTCGGATTATATCGAAAGCTGACATTTCCGCGGAAAATCCGTTCTTCTTGTGCATTCATGTTGCCCTTAAAAATGTTGGAACAGTATTTCAACGGCCGATTCGTCCAAAGCGAAGGCAAATCAAATGTTTTTCAAAGACGTGATCCCGATCGTCGCAAGGATATCCCGAACTCTTTTTTTTGCCTCATTTGAGCTAATAACAACAAGTCCCTCGTTCGGTTGTCCATAAAAGACAACGGTTTCTTCAGGAAAGAATGCGGCAACCGGCAACGTCAGAAGATCCTCTTCCCCCTCTATCACAAGTCTGACTGTTGACCGCCGGTCCCGCTGTATTAGCTGGCGACATTGATCTAGTTTCTCCAACGAGTCAGAGCTGATAGTTCCAGCCACATTGACAGCTCTGATTATTCGCTCTACGGACAGACCGTATTGAGTATATGATCTCGCTTGACGTTTCTCCATAAAGTCCACAATCTCGAGGTTTGGGGAGAGGTGAAAATCATGAATTCGGTCCGTCGTCCTATCCCCTACGCACACCAGAAGACAATTTTCTGTGATATATTTCTCAAAAATGCCCGGCGAGACTGACCTATCCTCAATGAGCTGCCCCAGTGGGGACTTGAGCTCCGCTCGCAGTGCAGGCGAAATTGCAAACTCTCGCAATGCCAGTATCGCGTCTGAGTCTAGCTGACTTTTAACGCATACCTGCCGGGTTTTGAAATACCAAGAGTTTTGGATATCGTCGACTTGACTGGATCGACCACGACGATTAGCCCGGACCAATCAGGTGTGA
Organism: Nitrososphaerales archaeon; assembly: GCA_030038075.1. Taxonomy (GTDB): domain Archaea; phylum Thermoproteota; class Nitrososphaeria; order Nitrososphaerales; family CADDZS01; genus DATLTL01. The sequence goes on from JASHPO010000102.1 coordinate 10,332, forward strand.
GCTCGGTGCTGTGGCAATTCTGGCAGATCTTGCCAGTCGTCAGCGTCTGACATTTTCTGCAAGCGTATTCTCTAGGCATTTCAATCACTTCTTCCCTGGTTTCTTGTCAGCTTTTGACTCTTTGTCCTTTTGCTCACTCTTTTTGGTCTCGCCTTTTTGCGCTTTGAGAACGTCTTCTTCGATCCACTCAAAAGCGCCCAAGAAAGGCTGTCTACAAGTTACGCCGATCTTTCCGAGAGCCGCACCTCGTGGAAGGCTGACGGCGGTTATCCTGACCCTGACCTTGCTACCCACTTTAAGAGTCCTCTTCGATTGGCTCGCAATGATCATTCCTTGCTTTACGTCGCTGGTGAGATAATCGTCTGTGATCTGTGATAAGTGAAGCAACGCGTCGGTGGGTCCGATCCTTACGAACGCACCGAAATCTGTGATTTCTACAATTTCGCCTTCGACCAATTCCTGAACCTTTGGGAAGTACGTCATCACGTCAAAGTTCACTTTATGGAAAGTTGCGCCATCACCGGGAATTATTTTCCCAGTAGGGTCAACTGCTATGTTTGTAATTAGAACGATATAGCCGAGATCGGGATTTATAGTGCTCTCGTATTTACTTTTCAATATGTCCCTAGCGACCTCGTCAAGTTTCGCACCAAACTTCGCGGGAGGAACACGGACGACGTCTTCTAGCTCAGAAATCTGAAACAAAAGAACAAACCTTTACAAATTCTTGGCCTTTTTGCGGATAAATACGTTGCTCTCGTAAAACGATTTGAAGAATGGCTTGTCGTGTCGCAGAGTCAAGTAAGAGAGTTGGTTTGACTGGAATCTCGACAACAATTTGCCATCGAGAGTTGCAGCAAACGAACCTTCATTTAACATCTTTGCGTATTCAAACAAGGAGGTATCCGCATCAGCATTGATGTTTATGGATTGTTTTCCGTCAAGCCTGATTTTCGTGCCAATCAGTCTTAGGGCGGCTGAGGCCTTTCTTGAAATCACACCCTTTTTTCGTGATAAACCCGTCAACTCCCTGACGACTTGAGGAATGGTGGTCAATTCTAGATTTGAAACATCGATAAATTCACGAAGTTCGGGTATTGGCTCGTTTGCTATCTTAATCAAAAAATTAGTATCACAAAGAAGCTGTGCCAATTGAATCGGGCCTAGGAATTACCTTACAGTACCTGAGCCGATCAGGCGCCATCTGTCTCCAATTCGTCTGCTGATGGCGACTCTACTGCCCTTTGCCGCACAAATTGGTTTCTTGAGCTTGCAGTCGATTATTCCGTCCCTAGAAGAACTCACAACGCCGACCGTCACGCCGGTTCCTACGTTGAGTCTCAATATCTCGCTCACGCGTATCTTGTCCACCTTCACAAGCTCTTGGGTTCCAACAGCAGTTTCAAACAATTTTACATCTAGAGATAGTGACTCGAAGACTGGGGGCAGATTCCCTGGCTTCCCTAGCACAGATCCTACCAGAAGGTCGCTTCTGGTGAAGAAGGGATCAAGCTCTGTACCAATTGCAATCAAACCACCCGGCAACGCCTGGCTTGATCTTCCTGCAGAAGTCATTATTGATGTTACACGTGTGTTTATCGACTCAGCCTCAGTTTTCCCTTCCTCAATGATTCCCGGTTTTAATTCAATTTCGTCTGCCTCGGCGAGCCTTCCTTGAAGCAGTGTACCGCCTAAAACGCCTCCTACTAGTTTGGATTCGTCCAAGCCGGGATGATTCACATCAAAAGATCTAAGCACCTGCATTAAGGGAGGCGCAGCTTCGTCTCTATGGGGCGTTGGAATATTTTGTTCAACCGCTTCGATTAGCGCATCTATATTCAACCTGTGCTGAGCCGAGACCGGAATAATCGGGGCATCAGCAGCTACACTCCCGGCAACAAAACTTCTGATCGCTTCGTAATTATTTGCGGCATCTCTGTCCGAGACCAGATCGACTTTATTCTGGACTATCACTAGCTTTTTCATTCCCATCATTTGGAGGGCGAGAAGATGTTCCCGGGTCTGTGGCTGGGGAACCTTCTCGTTGGAGGCGATGACAAGAATTGAGCCGTCCATTACCGCAGCTCCCGAAAGCATATTGGCCATGAGGCTCTCGTGGCCCGGACAATCGACGAAGCTCACGACACGTAACAAAGATGGTTCGCCGCCCCCGAGCTTTTCGCAGTTTGGTTCAGTAGTAAAGCAAGTAGGCGGTTCAGATTCAGGACATTTGTAAAAGGCCGCGTCCGCGTAGCCTACTTTGATTGTAATACCTCTTCGCAATTCTTCACTATGCGCGCTCGTCCAGATTCCCGTGATTGCCTGAACAAGAGTAGTTTTCCCATGATCGACATGTCCGGAAGTTCCAATGTTAACTTCTGGCTGTTGAGGGATCTTTCTTGTGATGATTTGGGTTTGAACAGTACTCAACTTAAGAGCAGTTACTTCGCATCTAAACGATATAAACTCTTAGGCTTTGCGCGCATAACAAGGCAATACAGATGCTTTCTTAGACAGTCTTGGCATTAATCTGGTAGATTTCGTCTGTAATTGTATTTCCTCTGACCAGCTTTCTCTTCTTCTTACCTCCGCTTGCATCTTTCCTAAAGCCGATTCCTTTGGTCATCAAGACATATTTTTTCACGCCGCCAGAGATATCCCCCCGCATTGGGAATCCAGCTTTGTCGCTACCGCCTGTTATCCTAACCTTGCCCTGCAAACCCAAAAGTGTACCGTCAACCTCGTCGCCTATTTTCAGACCAAGAAATGGTTGCGCCTGCTGATCTTTGAGCTCAACTGACCGCGATTTGCTTGATTTTGAATCTGCTAGAACAACTTTGAATGAAGCCATGGTCGCGAATTACCTAAAGTGAATCGATTTTCAGGGTACGGCTAATAAGTTTTGATTATTTTCAGTATCCGTAAAGAGGAGTTGTTTTCCTTCTGACTTTGACTATTTCTTCAAACAATAATTTTTCTTCCTCAGGGAATGCTTCCAAGTACTTTTGCTTCAAAATCTTGATCTCCGGGTCTGACGGAAGAGTATAGAGGGTTTCACCTTCATTGACTTGGCGCCCGATCGTCACGCCCGTCATGGAAACCGCGGCTTGTTTACCCTTTACTACCTCAGCTATCGTCTTTCCTTCTTCTTGGATTTGATGAATTGCCCCGAGACTGCGACCTTCCCCGTTCATGACGTTACACTTTTGTCGGAGTTTGCCTTGCAAAACTTCGATTCCAAATACCGCTGGATCATTTCTCCTAAACGCGAAGCCTTTCAGAAATTGAAACTTGCACAATGGCGTTAGGGCTTGAAGCCCGCTTCTTTGATCGTTTTCCATCTCAGAGGCCATCCAAGAAAGATAACCATCAATCAAGGCGTAGATTATCTGTTCAGAGAAAACCTTGACCTGTCTGTCAAAGATTTCCTGTTCGGCATCAGGCAAGGTCTTTACCCCAAATCCCAGTACAACGCCGTGATACTTGTCGTTCTTTTTTACGGCGGAAGCTTCTACGACGTCTCTGCGACTTATCGGACCGATATCTGCCCTCCTGATCGGAATCTGCCTTGTCTTTAGCATCTCAACAATTGCCTCAAGAGAGCCGAGTGCGTCTGCCTTCAAGACTATGCCGTTCACGTCCGAGCTTATCATGACCTGCTTTATTTCGGCCTCCACGCTGGCTTTTGCCTTGTCGAGATTTTCGGCGTTGGCCGAAATCATTGGCGATCCAGCCAGAACACCATCCAGGTCCGGGGTGATGATCTTGATCCCTGCCGCCGAATTTATTGAATCCACAGCGACAAATTTGTCACGCGGGTCCCTCATTTCGTCGAGAGGCTTTGGAAGGAAAATCGCTTTGATCTTGGTAGAAATTGCGCCATCTTTCTTGGCAACTACGACCGAGTCTCCAGTAGTGAGCTTGCCTTCAAGGAGAATTACGTTCGCGGTATCTCCGAGCCCGGGTTCCTGTTTCACCTCCAAAACTATTCCTCTTGAGGATGCCGATCGCAAGATTGCAAGTTTTTTTTGCAGATACGATTGTGTCAATCCCACTAGTATAGCCATGAGTTCTGGAATGCCTTCGCCTGTTCTCGCGCTAACAGGCACTATAGCAACCTCCTTTCGGAAGTCCTTTACGCGGTAAAGAGCTTCAGAATTGATTCCGATTCTTGAAAGCTCGCCGACCACAGTATAAATTTTCTCGTCAAGTATGTCAATAACAGACTTCGATTGGTTCTTTATCGACTGGGTGACAAACGAAGTGTTTCCTTTTTTCCACCCTGATATTGAATCAATCTTGTTAAGCGCAACAACGAACGGGACCTTTCTCTGCCTTAGGATTTCCAAGCTCTCATAAGTCTGGGCTTCCAGTCCTTTCTGAACATCGACCACTAGAATTGAAATGTCTGCTGCTGAACCTCCTCGTGATCTCAAATTCGTAAATATTTCGTGTCCAGGAGTATCGATAACCAAGAGACCTGGCACCTTGATTTCGCCTCCGCCAATGGTCTGAAGCAGAGGACCGCATATCTCTCTAAGAGTTTCTGCGGGAAAATAGCTTGCTCCGATGTGTTGGGTGATCCCACCAACCTCCCTCGCTTGAACACCAGTTCCCCTGATTCTGTCAAGAAGAGACGTTTTACCAGAGTCGACGTGCCCAAGTACAACTACAACTGGTTGTCTTATCTCGGTCTTTTCCACGATCTCTCGCTCCAACTTGCCCTCTTGTCGTTCCCACGGGCAGGAACGGATGACGGATTATAGATTCGGAAAGAGTATTTTGGATTCGCGTGCGTAGCTTTCTGTAGAGTCCGAAGCATGAATGACATTATCCGTGTATCCCAATCCGTAGTCTCCCCTAATTGTACCGCTTGCGGCTTCAAAGCTCTTCGTGTCGCCTATCATTGATCTTACGACATCGACCGCTTTATTTCCTTCTAGGACAGCGGCCACAACGGGTCCCGAGGTGATGAAATTCTCGAGCTCTGGGAAGAACGGTTTGCCAATATGTGGAGAGTAAAAATCCCTTGCAAGTTTGGAATCAAACTCGAACAGCCTCATCGCTTTGATTTTGAAGCCTCTCCTTTCGAACCTCGAAATGATATCGCCAACGAGCCTTCTTCCCACGCCGTCTGGCTTTATCACTACAAGCGTACGGTCCAAAAGATTACACCTTGGCTTTGGACGTCGCGCTCTTTTGTCCTTTCTGAATGGCCTTTATGGTCTGTCTTGCCCACTTTAGTTTTCGGGCGTCTCTGTGGAGAACAGTCGCATTCTTTCTACATTTCGAGGAGCAGTACCAAAAAGTAGCAGCGTCGTTTCTGATGAACATCACGCCAGTGCCCAAGGAAATAATCCTGCTACAAAATGAACATCGTTTAGGAGTGTAAGACAATTCAAAAAATCATCCTCGTGAAAATGTTACTTTATCTTCCTTGCTTCGCGCTCAGTCTCTCTGAGCATCAATATATCGCTCATTCTAACGGGACCCTTCACATTCCTTGTGAGTATTCTGCCGCGATCCCTACCTTCGAGTAGTTTCACCCTGACTTGAGTGATTTCTCCAGCTACTCCAGTTCTACCTACAATTTGGATGATCTCCGCAGGAGTAACTCTTTCTTCTGCTCTTGTACTCATAAAGCATCACACCATCAATTTTTACTAGTTTCAGGTGCTCAGCTGGCAGTCTTGAGCTTCGACACGGCGGAAACTACTTGATCTATGAGCGGCTGCGAGTCTCCAGATTCTATGATACATGCCGAAGCGGCGCCTACATCTATTCCAAGCGCTGGACCCATATTCGCCCTCGTGGGAACGAAAACGAATGGAACGCTACGCTCCTCGCATATTATTGGTAAGTGAGCAACGACCTCAGGGGGCTCCACGTCTTCAGCGATAATCACTAGTTTGGCGATTCCACGCTCTATCGCTTTCGTAGTTTCGTTAGTGCCCTTTCTGATTTTTCCAGTCTGCTTGGCTTGACGCAGCGCCTCATAGGCTGCGTCGGAGATCTCTTTTGGTGTCTCGAACTTCACAAAATAGGACTTCGGCATTTCAGACCAGCTCTTTCAACGAGCTAGGGTTGATACTACATACTGGGTATGGGTTCATTTTTTGCTCGCCCAAACATACGCTCGGTGACCCCTCTTATAAGTTGTATCCTCCGTCGATAGATTAAAACGACTGCATTCCAAAAAATCTTGTTTGCAATCATAAAACGATACCGAGTAAGAAATATCCGCGGGATTAGCGGCGGAATTCCAGAAAACAAACTCGAAAACTGGAATGAGACGGACAAACTAGCCGTGAAAAGCTAACACTCATTTGAGACACGAACAGTTTGGCTGTAAGCAGT
>JASHPO010000103.1 GCA_030038075.1 Nitrososphaerales archaeon
GCTTATAGCATATTTATCAATCATTACATCAAAGTACATGAATGTTGTTATGAAGAAGTGCATATCAACGAGATCTAAGCTTCGAATTGGCGAAGTCGCTCTGCCCTTTTTTTGATTAAGAACTTTTCTTCCTCCGCATCATTTTTGACTTCCAACAATCCGAAATCCGCCAAAAAGTCTTTGACGTGGACATATTCATCGATGAATCGATCTCCTCGCTCTGTGAGTGTGATCTCTTCGTGTCCAGCAACCACCCTTAGTTCTATCAATGAGTTCTTTCTAAGGTCGTCGATGTACTCCTTGAACCTATCATAGGCAACGTTGACCTGCGAGTGCACTCTTGTTAATCTCGCTGAACTATTTCTGTTAATGTCCTTCTTGATCGCTACAAGAATATCGCCGTATAGTTCGAACTTGGATCTCTTCCTCTTTGATCTGCTCACTAACGGGTCATCATTCCTTTCGGTGCAGGGCTCACCAATCTCTTTCGCTGCGATTGGATAAACGAAACGAACAGAATTGCGAGACCAACCATCACAACAAACAGGTCAAGATAATATGAAGCTAGACCACTGTCAAGAGAATTTATGAAAGCTGTGTACTGTCCTACGGTAAGCATCAAGAATCCAAGAAAAACTAGCTCGGTTGGTCTTGTTATTTTCAACATGTGATATAGAACATATGCGAGGACGAAACAATTTAGGATGAACAAATACGAATTAACTGAATCCGGCACCAGCACGGTTATTTGGGGCGCGAGCACTAAGATTACCAAAGCATTTAGAAGCATCAGTAACACCGTGAGAAATAGGCGAGCCCTTGGTGTCCGCGAGTAAGCGAGCGCGATCAGGATAAACCCGACGGTTTGCATAACTATTCGCGGTGGATAACGGAGCATATCATCAATAGGATTTCCACAACAAGTGGGTATTGGTACTCGCAATCCCACGAGAACCACGACTCCGTAAGAAAGTGTGAGCAGAGCGAATCCCGCTGCGAAGTTGAGCAAATAATCTCTGTATGTGCAACGATAAGCCCGGTAAGCCTGAAAGGCTATGATGCACGTCAGAACTGTCGAGACAGCACAAACGACCAAAACAATATTGGACAAAGATTCTACAGCCGAGCCCAAAGATTTAATGGATTTTAACCTTACATTCGCTTTTGATTATTGCGTCCCTTTGCTCTGGGGGGCAGGTTCACTCAGATGTATCATCTCGCCTATTTTTCTGTCGGCAAGAGTCTGGTTTTTTGCGGTCTTCAGCTCAAGATTCCAAAGTTCGAGAGGGGGTTGCATGGCCTGAACTATCTTTTTCAATATTCGAGATCGAGATTGTATAACTATTATCCTAGCTCAATTCTGATGGTAATTAGTTCTAGACGGAAATTCTCGATAACGGAAGAAATGGTGCAACAACGAAGGTTTTCGGCTGTTAGTTACTTGACTTTTGGAAAAGTGAACTCGGAAAACTTTTCATTTATGCTTGAGCACTATCTGTAATGGATATTTTCGGTTGATGGGCTATGACCCAAGGTATCCCGTCAGAATCCACATACTCAGACATTTCATAGTAATACTTGGACAACAGATTCTTAACATCAGCAAGAGTTGATGAACCATCTTGAAGTATGTGCGTCTCAACTAAGATCGTTTTGACAAGCTTGGAAGAAATACGCTTCTCTCCACCTAGCAAAACCTCGACTTCAGATCCTTCACAATCCAAAACAAAGCATGTTGGCGCCGGATTCAGATTGTTGCTGTCAATTGTTGTCATTGATACTTTCACAGCATTTGTGTATCTTACTCCAGACATTTTCTTTAAAGAATCAGCTGCCGAGCTTAACGAAGCGTCATATCCAAGATGGAGCCACGCTTGTCCCAGATGATCTCCAAGGGCCGTATTGAATAGAACTACGTTTTTGGCATTTCTAGCAAAATGCTTCAATAATCGAAAGCTATAGGGATTTGGCTCGAAAGCATAAACCTTTGCTGATAAATCTGAAAGTATCTGCGTTCCGATCCCCATGTTGGCGCCTGCTTCAACAACAATATCACTTTCTGAAATATGACAAGAGTACAGATCGATGGCCGATTTTTCTGGCCGTGGCGGCCTCATGATATGATAGTAGTATCCAAAATAGTTGCCCATTAACCTGGGAACACGAAGCACAGTGTTATTTGTCACGCTGAAATAAATTCAAGGCAACATCAAATAACATTATCGAGTATTCCCGTCAGTAAGTCTAAAAGGTTCCATAGAAAGCAGCGATTCACCGACTAGAACAAATCCAGTCGTTAGACCAATCTAATTATGATAGCAAAACGATTGGCCGCTGGAAAATCAATATTTTTTCTCAGATCATGATAGCCGTGCCATCACAGACATATACTACTTGATCAAAGTTCAGACGCTATTGCTAGGAAAAATGTGGATCCTCATCCTCCGTGAGCTCAGGAGCTGGGCGAGATCACCTCTGTTCTCATTGACCTTTCTTGTGAACCCGATCATCTACCTGTTCATCTTCGGAAGCGCTTTCAACGCGGCCTTCTTCTCGTCCGGTAACGGAGCAAATAGTCTACAGGGAGCACCTGACTATTTCAACTACATCGCGGCTGGCATCTTCGTTTCCTTGCCTATGACATTCGCTACCAGAACAGGAACTTCGATCTTCGCTGACAGACTTGTCGGCTATCTTGAGAGACTAGTCGTCTCGCCTATTGCTCGAGAAACAATAGTGCTTTCGAAAATCTTTGCAGGTATCATCCTTGGCCTGATTCAGGCGGCCGTAATTCTTGCAATTACGCTACCGCTTGGACTAGATTATTCAAATATTAGCATAGAATCAATTGCAATCCTAGTAGCATCAGTAGCGATGCTCTCGTATGGTTTCTCGGCAGTCTTTCTGATTCTTTCAATAAGAATCAGGCGTTGGACGACGCAACAATTCGTTATATCTCTCATTAGTACACCTATAATCTTTCTCAGCAATGTCTTCTATCCAATCTCTCGAATACCTGTATTGATAAGAGGACTCGCATCGATCAATCCGCTTACCTACGCCACCGACATAACGAGAGAACTTTTTTTCCAAGGTACTTCTAGCGGAACCCTGGCATTCAATTTGTCTATCCTTGCCGTGTTTGTAGCCGCGGCTACAGTTGCGTTGATCCTAGCATCAAGAAGCTGGCTTATCTTGGATTAATTGTGGCTCTTGTGGAGCGCTTTTCGGTCTAATTCTTAGCAAGAGCCGAATAAAGACGGCCACCGTCACCATCACTGTAAGGGCGGTTAGTACCGGAGCAATAGCCGGATAATAGCTGGCTTTCACGTGGCTTCCGTCATCGAGAACGCGCCGGCTTGTATTCACCCAAAAAGCTACAAGCGCGACGACGACAAAGGCAACGACCGGAGCTACTTGGCGGAGCACTATTGAAAGTGCCAGGAAGACTATCAGCAGAACTGAAGTGGTCAATTTCAAAATATGCATGGGGGAACGTAGCCGTATCATCTCGATGTAGGTATTAGATGAATTCCAAACGAATCGCAAGTAGGAACGCATGTTCCACGAGACGCGCTTCAAATGAGTACCGGTGTGCGAATAATCGCAAATGATATTGAATCCACGTTTCCTCAATCTGTAGCAATATTCTCCGTCCTCATGGACGTACAGTCTGGGATTGAAGTCACCGACAGCTCTGAAAGCATTCATGGATATCAAATTGCATCCGTTTCCGATTTTGTATGCGTACATCGGGCCGCGCGTTGTGACAAAGCCATTAAATAACGAGCGAGCTCTGGCGCTCGAATTCGCCTCGTCCCAAGGGAAGGAAGTCATTCCAACGTTCTCGAACTTGCGAAAGTCCTCAAGGAGAACGGTAAGAGTGTCGGGCGGTACAACAATATCAGAGTCAAGGAAAAAGATGTAATCTGTCCCCATAGCTCTCTGGAAACATATATTTCGAGCAACCGGTATGTTAGCATGAGCTGTCTCGATTAAGATCGATTCAAATTCCTTTTCATGAACGGCAGTGAATTCGCCGAGAATCTTCATTGTATCGTCGGAAGAAAAATTATCCGGAAACGTCAATCGCAGGCGACGTTTATCGTAATCAAGTTTTAAAATGCACGAGAGCACATCGGGAAGACTCCAAGCTGAATTCGAGGTGGGAATTCCAATAGTAATGAGCGGTAAGCTCTTTTGAATAACCTGCAATCGATTTCTTGACTCTATCTACGGACCGAGCGAGTGATTTACTTGGTGTCGCTTGGATTTTATGTAGAAAACAGCTCCCAAGCCAACAGGTACGATTATCAGCAAAGCGAAAAGCGCCTGGACCTCTTGCGAATAGGGAGAGGGATTTACTCTGTATACGACTGCGCTCGCCACTTGCACTTCCTGCGGTCGGCTCATCTGATCGTAGAACCAAATGTAGAGTACCGCTGATACATTGATCAATCCCCTGTACGACGTGTTAAACGCAAGAACGGTGAAATTGCCCACTACCTGTCCGTTAGGGGGCACTACTGCTTCGACGTAGATTGGAAGAACGACCATGACATTTATCGGAGCTTCAACGCGAAAATAGACCGGGATCGGTTCATCTGAATTGTTATTTACCAACACCTTCACGGTAGAGTTCTGTCCAACCTCAGGATAGCTCGGGACGCTCTCCAAGAAGAGCCTTTGGTCAATGGAAACGGGAGGATTTTCCAATATCGAACTCAAGGTCGAGTTTGGAACAGATATCGAGGTGAAGTTTGAATTTCCGACCTGCGTCGAGCTCGTGGTGGTCGAACTCACGTCAGCCTTGACCGTAGGAATCGGCATCTGTATCACTAAACTAACCTGGATAAGTGCAAGCGTAAAAATAGCGAGTGTGCACTTGCGAAAAAATGAATTTGTTTTCAAAGCATCACTGAATCTGGAGATCTTGAACCTCGAAAATGAGTTGAATGCATGAATCTCCCTTGGACGAGACAGGCAATAAGCTAGTTAATTCCTACTAAATCCGAATACGCAAGAGCTGCTATCCGGGAGTGTTACGTTTTCTTCGAGCAAGGTATGTTACAGCAAGACCAAGAAGGACTAGCACTACAAGTACCACAGCAGCTGCATAGTATATTCGAAGATCTCGTTTGCCACCCGAAGTCACTGTACTGGATTGGCCAGATGAGCTTACTGTGGAACCAGAGCTTGAAGTAGTGTGGCTGCTATTCTGCGAGGTTGCTGTAGTGCTGTCGCTACTGGTAGTACTCGTTGTGCTTGGAATGCCCGACGATCCAGAAATTATATCTCGATACTCATAGTATACTGGCGTTCTTTGACTATACAGTGAGATTATCTGCGAAGGAGTCGTAGGCGAAGAATCGGTAAGGGCATAAGAGGCGAAGGCATCTGAGAAGAAGGGCATGATTGCACTTGCATGAATATACTCGGCAAAGTAGTACAAAACTAAAACCCATTGGGCGTCCAGTTGCTCTTGGGCTGTTGTATCGGGTGGGAAGTTCGACGTGGTCCAAGCTTCGGCTATCCAGATTTGTTTTCCTTGGTTTCCGTACTGTGTCAGGAAATTCTGCGTATTGGTAAACCCGATCGCGTCGTAAATATCAAAACCAATGAAGGAGACATTTGAAAGTTTGCTCAGGCCTGTAAGGTACGGAACGTAAAGTGATGGGGCAGTAGTTAGGCTATCGGCCGCTATCGAGACTCCAACTTTTGTGTTTGGAGAAACGGACAGAACAGTAGCCGCCAATGTTTGGGTCAGGTTCAGCCAGCTAGTCGCGTTTTGAAAAGACGGATTGGTAGTAGCATCAGACACCATGGGGACGTACCATCCAGGCTCTTTTATGACCAAAAAGTAATTTGGATGAAATAATTCAGCCAGAGTCTTGTCTCTCTGGATCCAGGCAGCTTGGAATTGAGTCCATGGTATCGCGCCTCCATCGGTATAAGTCTCGGAGGCGGCATCCGCGATAACCAGACACTCCCCGTCTGATTTAACGTCCTGGATCAACGAAGTAAGCTCGTTGATGGCGGTCTGATTATTTTGAAGCCAGGGAGCATAATTTACATCTATTCTTACACAATTAGCACCCGTCGAGACTATCATGTTCAAATCAGCATTTTGAACTGCCAAGTTATTGTATCCTGTTTCAAGGTACTGATAACTTGCGCGATTGAATAAGACTTCGAAATTAAGGGAGACATTGGCAGAAGGTTTCCATTGAGCACTTTGTTGACTCAGCCACTGAGGAGTGATCTGCGGGTTTCCAGTTTCAGTTGACGTCGTTGCATAAGTGACACGGCTCAACGCCGAGAATCCAGACAGGACAAGAAGGAATACCGAAAAAGTGACTAATATGATCTTACTCGTATCATAACTTTGCTTCGAGACCAACACGAGATTTCTTCCATACCTAAGAATCGGAAATGAATCTTTATGTCTTTTTAAGAGACCGCCTGTTCCGATGTCCCAGCTAACTCAGCAAGTGCCTTTGCCATGATCTAAAGGGAGCGCTTACTGATTCTGCTATCTGAGATTACTAATCGACAACGTTGGCGGTCGGGCTTGTCAATACGTCCGTGTCGTCCTCGGCGGATTCGTCATCGCTCACACCCATCTGCTTCAGAAATACCTGCGTAAGGTTAGCTTTCTTTGGATTCACCGTCTTAATCTCAATCCCCTTGTTGGTAAGGCTCGTTATTATTCCAACCAACGATCTTTCAGAGCTCAAAGTTCGCACTCTGCAGACATTATCTTCAAGAGAAACTGCCACTACACCTGAAACAGATAAAAGAATGCTTTCTATTTCTCGGCTTTCGTATTTCCTCTCAAAGTGAATTTCGACTTCATCCTCACCAAGGCGCTCTTTAAGCTGCTGAGGGGAACCTTCGATTCTGATCTTTCCCCCATTTATTATTGCTATATGATCACAGAGTTCATCAGCCTCGTCCAGATAATGAGTTGTCAGGAAAATAGTAGTCTGAAAGTCGTGACCAAATTTCTTTATGTATTCCCACATCAAGTATCTACTCTGAGCGTCTAGACCAATGGTAGGCTCATCCAAGAACAGAACTCTTGGCTCGTGCACCAATCCCATGATTAACTCAAGCCGCTTTTGCATCCCCCCAGAGTAAGTGCTGATCTCACGATCTGCAAACTCAGACAGCCCGGAAAGTTTTAGCAATTCGTCCATCTTAGACTTTGCAACGCTGTCAGGAACATCATAGAGCTTTGCCTGTATTTTGAGAACTTGCTTTCCCGTCATCTGGCTGTCAAGTGTAAGTTCTTGGGGTACCAATCCAATGCTTCGACGAACCTGGCCCATTTGCTTGGAGACATCGAATCCATTTATGAAGCCCCTTCCCTCGCTAATCTTTATGAGTGTGTTCAGCATTCTTACTGTCGTAGTCTTCCCGGCCCCATTTGGCCCGAGAAATCCGAATATCTTTCCTTCGTCTACTTTGAAGCTGACATGATCGACTGCCAAGAATTTGCCATAGAACTTCGTAAGTCCCTCTGCAACAATCATATCCAATTTTGGGACGAATTTCATGATACAATTAATTAGCTAATAAGGAATGTTCGAATGACCCGATGTTAGCGAGAAATCAAATCGCGGCTCCAGCAGACAAATTCGCATCTTTTTTGATCGTGAAGAAAATGGTTCTACACTAAGTTGGTGGCTAGAATGAAAATTCTTTTCGTCAACCACCTTAAACCGACAACTGCCAGCTTCTTAAGACAACTAGGATTGGGAACGGAACTAATGAAGGCGGGACACGAAGTCTCCTACATTGCAAGAAGACCGTCGTCGAATGTTAAACTCCAAGAAAAGCTTGCCCTTGCTGGCCTTGCGCCTTCGAATTCACCGCAATTCGGAAACATGACGTACTGGGCAGAGCCGTTCGAAGAGACAATTCCTTTCAACATCTTGAAACTGACCGAGAAATGCAAGAGTTTCGACCTGATTCACGTAAACAAGGCATATCCTTTCACCTCGATCCTTCTTTCCCTACCAAAGTTTTTGGCAGGAAAGCGGGTCGTGCTCGATTGGGAAGACTGGGACGGTATCGGAGGCTATGTCGACATTGCAAGAAAGAGTCTTCCGTCTCGTTTTGCTCTAGGATTCTTTGAGGAAGAAGTCCCAAAGTCATGCGATGCCATTATCGCGGTGAGCAGGATTCTCGCAACGAGGGCTTTGGACAAAGGAATATCTCGTGATAGAATATTTTACGTACCCAATGGATTTGACGAATCACTTTTCAACGAAAAGATATCCGGCGAGAGAATCAGGAGCAAGTTATCGCTAGGCAACAAACCGATGATTCTTCTCCTGAGCGCGTTGCACTCCTATGAAGCAGAGAATTTCAGAAGGATATTTGATTGCATGAGTTATGTAGTCAAACGGGTGCCTGACGCCACGTTGCTATTGGTTGGGCAGGGTGAGGTGAGAGAGATTATGCGCTACGTCGAGTCCTTGGGTATTACTAAGAATGTAGTTTGTACGGGCTACATACCCCATCAATTTATTCCAGAAGTGATCGCTGCAGTGGATGTGGCAGTTCACATTCTCAGCGACAACATCTACTTTCGATCGTCTAGTCCAATGGCGGTCCCCGAGTATATGTCAATGGGGAAAGCAATAGTCGCCTCCGACGTTGGCGAGCTAACTACAATGTTGAAGGACGGAGCGGGCATCCTCGTGAAGGAACAATCGGCGGAAGCATTTGGAAGTGCGGTGTTGAAACTTCTGCTCTCTCCGGAAACTAGGAATAAATTAGGGAAGTCGGCGCTTACGCGAGCGAAGACAAATTATTCATACAAGATACTAGTAAAGGAAGCGGAAAGGGCATATACGAAGGCACTAGAATCTGGATGATAATACCTTGGAGAGCCTTCGGATCTGTCTAGTGTCTTACGAGTTCCCACCCTACGGAGGAGGAGAAGCTGTCTACACATACGACCTTATGAAAGCATTGCAGTCTCGAGGAGCTGATGTCATGTTAATAACTGCACACCACTCGAAACTAACCAATGAAAACAATCATTCGACCGTCTCTGTAAACTCCATTACGATACCAGGCCTCAAAACAACGAGCTTCATGCTGCGTGCGAGCCGCAAGCTGAGGGAAATTTCAAAAGACTTTGATGTCGTCCATTACACAAACGATTACTGTGGATTCGGGAGTTCCAGAGCGCGACTCGGCAGACCGGTTCTGGCGACGATACATCACACTCATTCTCTAGAAGCGGCATCTGTCTCACCGTATCTTAACGAAGGACCCTTTCGGAGAATTGCATTCAAGATTTCCGAGACTCTTACCAGCAGAATGGAAAAGAGTACTTTGAAAAATGCTGACGGCGTAGTTGCAGTCAGCGAGTTTACAGCGAAGAACGCATTGGCGATTTACCCCTTCCTCAAGGATAAAGTTAGCGTGGTTCATGATGCTGTTGACGATACGAGGTTCAGCCCCAACATAAATCCAGAATCATTTCGAAAAGCTTGGAACCTTGGTAACTGTCCGACTGTAGTTTATGTCGGCCGTCTGGCAGCAAGCAAAGGGCTTCGATTTCTAATAGATTCTTTTAAGGAAGTACTATTAGCTGTTCCTGATGCAAAACTTGTGCTCGTCGGGTCCGGCTCTAAACAAGAGCAGAGTAATATCATTTCTCAGATCAGCAAGTTAGAGTTACGCTCGTCAGTGATTCTAACTGGCCGAATTAGCGCGGAAGATCTTCCTAAGGCATACGCCGCTTCGGACCTTGTCGTTTTGCCCTCCCTTGTCGAGGGTTTCGGTCTGGTACTTCTTGAGGCTATGGCTTCCTGCAAGCCTGTCGTTGCAACAACGCTTGGGCCGACGGAAGAGATAATCAAAGATGGCGAAGAGGGCATCTTGATACAAAAGGGAGACTCTCATATGCTTGCCGAGTCAATCAAGCTGATACTGCAAAACAAAACTCTTGCGAATCGAATGGGACTCCGGGGGAGAAGAAAAATCGAAGAACAATTCTCGATGAATCGGTGGTCGGCTCAGATGCTAGAAATCTATCGAGAACTTGAATAGCATTACCTAGACTCTAGATGAAGATCTATCAAAACCTTGATTTGCGATTTTCAGCGAATTGTAGCCACAATGAAATCTCAAAAAACCAGACATATGCTCCTTTTACCGCTTTTGAAGGGCGTCTGGATTTATTGCCTGATTCTTTGGCTTTATATTGTAGCTGACAGTGTCATCTTTCCGAAGTACGAGTACCTGGGAATTTCGGCTTTCGTCCCGATTCCAGAGAATTTGCTTGCCGACGTCGCGTTTCCGACCTCTTTCGTATGCTTTGTTGCTTGGGAATATCTAAGAAAGCGCTAGCTCAGTGGAGTTGATTTTTCTAGTTATCCCGATCAAAAGCGGACTCAGAGCGGAGGCATTAAACGTATACTATATTTAGCGTTAACAGAAAAAGGTAGGACCATTCGGCAGCTGCCCGCCCTGACCAAGCTAAGCAGCCGACGAATTATTGAGAGATTATCTGAAACTACGATTCAACTAGCCTCCGGAGCAACCATTCGTGCAGGAGAACCACGCATCGAGGCTCGTTCCTACGGTTGCTGCAATCGGATCTGCAGTGCTATTGCCCTGAACCCAGTACTGGAACAACACATCATGAGTGGAGCCGTGACAGAGATCACAGTTTTCTGCGTACACGTAGTATGTAGTCCCTTGAGCGAGCCCTGTGAAAGTGTACCCAGCTTCGTTCGCAAACCCTGTTTGGAGAACGTTTCCTGAGGAGTCTTCCAAGACGAAGTACATCGTGGCCCCCGGGCCCGTCCCGGCGCTACAAGCTAAAGCAAAGCAAGGCGCCCAATAAGACGCAGAAATCCTGTGAGCGTACACTGTTATTCCGTTCACCGGCGTCGGATCAGGACAAGTGCCAGGCGGCCCATCACACATAACCGCAGTCAGTGTAGTACTTGTGCTCGTAGTCACCGGTACTGGCGAAGTGACTGAGCCGGTTCCCTGCCAATACTGGAAGTAATACGACCCATAGCTCTGCACTTCGACGGAATAGGTCTCCCCATTGTTCACCGTGAAAGCTACTGGGGTAGATCCTGTCGCAAGGACATCGCCGCTGGAATCGAGGAGTTCCGCGTAAAAGCCGGGCATCGACGTGCCATTAATGGTCACGCTGTTGACGGTCAACTGCGAAGTTCCACCGGTTCCTGATGAGCTACCGCCGCAGTAGTAAATTGCTGTGAAGGTAGTAATATTCGAAGTTGCCGTGAATATTCTAGGATTGTTTGTAATGCCGTCTGACCAGCTGTTGAAGGTGCACGCGTCGTAACCGTCGGCCTGAATGCTGTAGGTGCCTCCACTTGTAGTTGAGAATGTTGTCGGGGTAAAGCCCGTACCAAGTACGTCGCCACTAGAATCGTAGAGGACTGTATAGAATCCAGAAATTGATGTACCATTTGATGCTTGACTGTTCACAGCTACCTCTGAGGCTCCTGAGGACGAGCCCGTGCAAGAGTAGATCGCGGTGAACGAAGTTGTGCCCGACGTTGCAGTAAACGTCATGGGATCGCTTGTAGCACCGTTTGACCAGCTGCTGAAAGTGCAGCTGCCGTAACTATCCGCTTGAATGCTATAGGTTACGCCTGACGTTGTGCTGAAAGTGGCTGGGGTGAATCCAGTAGCCAAGACATCACCAGACGAGTCATACAACACCATGTAATAACTCGTGATCGTGTTACCGTTCGTATCTTGGCTTGCTACCGTAACTTCAGATCCGGTTTGTGCGTGAACCGCAGGAATGATGGCGAGAGCCCCAAGAGCAAACAACAAAAATATCAGCGAGGCACTCAATAGTCTATTCGAAGAGCTTACAGGTCGAGAAAAAGGAGTATTCAGCAAACTACTTCGAGTTATACCCCTCATAGTGAAACTTGAATTGACTAGTGGCAGATGCTTAGCTGGGAATGAGCCGGAAGACTCTTCGCTACGGCGGCTCCGATTTCTCTACCTTCCAACCTGTCCCACGGAAAGATTAGTCTAGCGGAAAAACTGGAGTTTGCTTGCCCTGGCATTATCTATTCCCACTTCAGATAATTCAGTGACAAGGCGTTACAAATGGATCGTACTTATGATCACCGCTATCGGCTCCTTCATGAGCCCCCTGGACGGGAGCATCGTCAGTGTCTCACTTCCGACAATCGCATCGAAACTGAAAATTGACGCTGCTACCGTTGTGTGGGTGCCTGCGGCATACATCGTGGCACTGACAGTTCTGTTACTGGGCGCTGGGAAACTGTCCGACTTAAGGGGGCGTAAGTCCATATTCATAACGGGGTTCTTTCTTTTTGTTGTGGCTTCGTTCCTTTGCAGCATCTCCACTTCTGGAACAGAACTTGTTGTGTCTAGAGTTTTGGAGGGTGTGGGAGGAGCATTTATTGCTGCAACCGCCGTGGCAATCGTGACTGACACCTTCCCGCCGAAGGAAAGAGGCAAAGCTCTCGGCATAAACGTGATGTCGATCTACATTGCGCTTGCAGTCGGTCCAAGCCTGGGCGGATTTTTGACGTACGCGTTCGGGTGGCCTTCAATATTCTATGTTAACATCCCCATCGGAATTTTTGTGATCATACTTGCAACACTGAAGCTCAGGGAACCTAAGCGAATGGAGTCTGGAATCTTCGGAGACCCGACGTCTCTCTCATCAGCACCGATATCACATTCATCAACTTCCTTGATTGACAACCCACCGCCTAGCGGAAGCCCGGCGGAAGGAAAGTTTAATTTCAATTCTCGCATCGCCTCAGATGCACTTCCCCCCAAAAAATCAACATTCGACATCCCGGGATTTGTTGCCTTCTCGTTAGGTCTTGTCGGGTTGCTCGTGGGTCTAACTATGGCCGGTTTGGTGTATCCTTGGGAATCGATCCAAGTGCTGGGTTTGCTCACTTCTTCGAGCGTGGTACTTGTTTTCTTCGTTCTTTTTGAGGCGAGAAAAACTAGAATAGGGAATTCCCAACCCCTTCTCGACACTTCGCTATTTTCACAGAATAGAGTGTTTGCTTCCGCGAATATCGCCGCGCTAGTGAATTATATAGCCATATTCTCAGCAACGTTCTTGCTTTCTTTTTACCTCCAAAGAGCTCTGAACTTTAATCCTCTGTACACCGGATTGCTGCTAATGGTGATGCCGGTTGCGATGGCTTGTCTTTCTCCACCAATGGGAGCGCTTTCAGATAAAATTGGGTCAAGAGTGCTCTGCTCTTCTGGGATGTGGATCATCGCTTTGGGTATGTTTGTACTTGTTCTAGCAAGCTCCGGGTCCCGATCTGGGGTAATCAATATTTTGATAGGAGAGCTCCTGCTCGGAGTAGGAATGGGACTATTCTCTGCACCGAACACAAGCACGGTCATGGGTTCGGTCGAGAGACCCAAAATTGGCGTCGCCTCGGGAACGATCAGCACAATGAGATTTTTGGGCCAGGGCGTCAGCCTGGCAATGATGGGAGCCATCATCGCAAAGGTTTCGGGATCAAGCAAAATCCTTTCAGCTTTCTATACCGGAACCACTCTGTCGAGCTCTATCGGCATCTCGCTGTATACTGCCGGAATGAAAGATGTTTTCTTAGTCAGTACGGCGATTGCGATCGTCGGGGGACTTGTTTCACTTGTCCGTGGCAAGACAGTCTCCAGCGAGTAAATTCTGGCTTCATACAAAAGGACTCAAGTTGTTCGATCAGGACGAATCGGCAGTTGTGATTAACCAGCAGATAGAAATACACAACCTTGCTTCGAAAGAATAAGGCGAAAACTCACGAGCTCCTCTGACACGGTGAAATGCGAATCGTGTGGTGAAGCTGTTCAAAAAACTAGAACGTTCAGATTCGAAGGCAAGGTCATCTGCTATCGCTGCTTCGATAGCCTGCCCCGCGATATGTAAACAAGAAATTCTCTCGTGAAGAAAACCATACTAGTCGACCATTAGGCAAAAGAATCGCTTAAACGGGATGTTGGTGAGTAGGAATTGGCTAACTCATCGAGGTATCAGTTTAACGAACTAGGCGTGTCTGAAAGATGCAAAACATCGATCCTCTGTTCCTAATCACACCCATAGTTGTGATAGCTTTTAGTTTCGGTCTAGTAATTTATTGGCACTATAGACGAGGCTTTTCAAAGTGGGTCTTTGGGTATTCTCTTGCCGCTTATGCCGGAGCTATCGCGCTCAAGTACATAGTTCAAATTCTGACTATAGGTGCAATGGACTCTGCCTACGGCAACGATCCTGCTGTACTAGGTGTATACTACGGAGCTCAAACGGCAGTATTCGAGGTCGGCGGTGCTTTCCTTGTTGCAAAACTCGCGGTGTCGAAAGAACGGTTCAAGGCAAAAGACGCCGATGGCTATGGTTTGGGGCTTGCACTCTGGGAAAACGGGGTCTTGATTTCGATTCCGATTTTGCTGGACTATACAATATACTACGCCATTCTTTCAAGTCCGAATTCTTCAATTGCCCAAACGCTGTATCCAATTCTGAGCAAGGATGCTCCAAGTTTGTTCTACGGCGCGTCTAGCGCTCTTCCGCTGATTGGATACGCTATTTTGGAGAGAGTCTCCTCACTATTTGCGCATTTTTCATGGGGCTGCCTTGCAGTTCTCTCGGCGGTTTTCAAGAAGCGAATCTATCTGGTAGTCGCCCTGCCTATCGGCTTTCTGATTGATTTTCTAGTCCCATTCTCTCAAACCTTCTCGACTGGGAAGTTAGAGCTCCTCATATTCTTGGTTGCAGTGGGCGGTCTGATTGCCACGATGCTTGTGACAAGCGGGCTTCGCAAGCAATTGGAAGTAAATTTGCCCAAATTATGACAATGCGTTTCTAGCCTGTCGCAATACTACGAAAAGTGTAAATCGGGTATTTCATGAACACATTCGAGCCCGTCGAATCAATCCGTGGTGGTTCGCTTTTTGAGCCGCTCTAGATGGGAATCTGGCGCTCAGTAGAGTCTACAACCAGGAATCCAAAAGCGATAGTCGGAATGTCAGACTTTAGCATTACTCTGATCATCATTGACCTCCTGTCATCTTGGAGCAGAATGCTGATCGCCCTTGGCCTAAGCATTGTGTTCAGCCTGGCCATCGGGATCACTGCAGCTCGCAACAAAAAAGCCGAGTCCATAATAATTCCGCTGTTAGATGTCTTTCAATCTATTCCGATACTGGGCTTCTTTCCGTTGGTCATCTTAGGCATTGTGGATGCCATTCCAAGTTATCCCGCAATCGGCGTGAATTTGGCAGTAATCATCTTGATTTTCACGAGCATGTCTTGGAACATCGCTTTCGGAGTGTACGAAGCGGTCAGATCTATTCCTCAGGATTACGTTGATCTTTCGTCCATCTCGAAGAGCAGTACCTGGAACCGAATAACTTCGCTGTACATTCCGGCATCGCTGAGCAGGATCGCCTACAATGTCCAGACCTCCTGGGCGGTAGGACTCTTTTATTTGATATCGAGCGAAATACTGACGCTTGGTAGCAAGAACCTTGCAGTTCAGTACGGCATTGGCGTCGCGATAGTAAAGTACGCAACGGAAAAGGAATGGGCGAATTATGCTTATGCTATAATTGCCCTGATTATCATGGTGGTAATATGGCAGTTTGTATTCCTTCGGGAATTTTCGCTCTGGTCCGAGCGGTACAAATTTGTGGAGGAGCCCAGAGGAGAGCAGAAGGATCCGCTCATGAAATTCTACTCATGGGTAAATCACAGATCAATTTCAAAGCTCTTTCTCTACACTCATGGCAAGGGTGTCACTAGATTCACCTCTTCCTTGTCATTATTTCGCAGGGCTTGGAAGTATGTTGTAGCAATAATTGTTGCGCTCTTTGTTCTCTTGGACTATAGCGCTATAATGGCGATTCCGTCTGCATTTTCACACCTTCCAACTTTTGCACATATTGCATCCGACGAAGAAGAAGTGGCAGTTGCGCTTGGCTATTCGTTTGTCAGAGTCTGGTATGTCTATTTTCTCTGCATTCTTGTCGGCGTCCCTTCAGGAATCGCAATCGCTCTCAACACTAAAGCTTATGCCGCAGCAGTGCCCATTCTCGAGGTAGTAGCTTCGATTCCGGCTCCCGCCCTGTTGCCGGTCATCGTTGTGGCACTCCACGAAGAGAGCGAGGCAGTAGCCGCCGTCATAATTTTCTTGGGAATGTTTTGGTACATCATTTTCAATGTCATGGCGGGAATCCGAACTCTCCCTGCTGAGCTTTTTGAACTGAAGAAGATGTTCCAGATATCTAACATAAAGGCGTGGCGCAACGTCTATCTCCCATCCGTAGCAACGGCCTTTGTTACAGGTTCCATTACCGCGATTGGAGCTGCTTGGAACACACTTATCGTAGCTGAGTATTTCCAAGTAGCCGCGTTGACCCCGGGCGGCTCTCCCACCGTTGAGACACAGGTTGCTCAGGGCATAGGGAAGACAATTGCAATCGCCACGGACAAGAGCCCACCAGACTTTCTCACTCTCACTCTCGCCATTCTTTCAATGACTGTTCTCATTGTTGTCTTCAATCTCACGGTTTGGAGAAGGGTGTACCACTACACCACCAAGAAATATGCGTATAACAGGTAGATTTCTGATTCAACACTCTTCTAAAAATTGGGTAGGAATGTCAACATCTTGAGCAACATAACGGCACCTCAAAATGGAACCACTGTTCAATCCGAATCAAAGGGCGCACAGAACACTGCTCCAATTGTGTCCGTCGAGCACGTGAGCTTGGATTTTCGAAAGGAAAAGGAACAACTCCCTGTCATTGTGGACGTTTCGCTGACTGCTTCGAAGGATCAGTTTGTCACAATAACCGGGCCTTCAGGTTGCGGCAAATCCACACTACTCAGGACGATAGGTGGCTTGAACAAACCATCTTCAGGTGTTGTGAAATTTCGCAATTCTCCAATCAATGGTCCGCGTCCGGAAATTGCGATGATTTTCCAGAATTTCGTATTGCTTCCTTGGAGGACAGCTCTTGAAAATGTAATGTTTGGACTCTCTTCAAGGAAGGATCTCACGGAGAAACAAAAGTCGGAGCGTTCAACAAAGGCTCTAGCAGACACTAGCTTGACAGGATTCGAGAATGTCTATCCAGGGGAGCTTTCGGGCGGAATGAAGCAGCGAGTTGGTATCGCGAGAGCCCTAGCGCTGGAACCACAGGTGCTCCTCATGGACGAACCATTCAGCGCCCTCGACAATCTGACGGCAGATCATCTCCGCCGAGAAATTTATTCTCTGCTGATCAACCCGTCGTCGACCATTCAAACAGTTATAATGGTGAGTCATAACGTGGAGGAAATGGTTGAGCTGTCGGACAAAGTGGTAGTACTTTCCCCAAGGCCAGCGCATGTCGTTGGCGAACTAACGATTGACCTGCACCGTCCCCGCAACAAGAAATCCGATGAATTTTTCTCTCTCGTCGATAAAATATACTCGTTGCTGTCTTAAGGTAGAAAGAAATGGAGAGCTCTAATAGATCAAACCCAATAAAGCCGCCAGTGATGCCAGCAAACGTCAGAGCTGGCCAGGTCATGGGTCTTGTGGAGATAACCGGAGCCCTTGGAGGCACGGGTGCGTCGATAGACCTCGCGAAGCTAGCAGACGAATTTGGAGCAGATCTCGTGACCCTGCTTCCAATCGTGGACGCGGGCGAAATTCTGGGCCTAGTGAAGGTGGAAAAAGGAGCAGTTCGCCTAACTGATTTTGGCATGAAATTTCAAAAGGCTTCAAAACTTAAAGTAAAATTGCTCAAGGATCAGCTCTCTCAGATCGAACCATTCAGAACCGCACTCAAGCTGGCTTCAGCTTCAAAGAAGGGAGTCACCACGCAGGAGATTTGCGAAGATTTGGCCTGGCGGGACACCCGTTGGCATCATACACCCGAGGTTAACGAATCGCTGGTTCAAGCACTTTTGATTCATTGGGCGATTTATGCTGAACTACTGTCTTACAACGGCAAGACTGGAAGATTCCAAAAAGTCTAATACGCTGACACATGCACGGGCTCTATCCGCAGAATCACTCTGGGATTCTTCGGATCGTGTCTCGGGTACTTTTCCAGTCCACGATATTTCATCGCCAGTTTGTCGATGTGATCTTCTGCTCCTTTATTTATCACATCTACAACTCGACCCCGAATGACGACATTTGAATATGGGTTCTTCATGTCGAAGATGGAAATAGCAACACGCGGATCTCTCTTGATGTTTCTCGTCCGCTGTCGGGTCTCCGTCGTATTGACAAGGACAAAATCTCCGTCTCTATCGACCCAGACGGGGGCGACCTGAGGAGATCCGTCAGGCATTAACGTTGCAATACTTCCAAAGTTAGGCGCATCGATCAACCTTTTCGCAACATCGGTAAGTGGTTTCATGAACCAATTCTTGTCTCTCGGAACAAATAAGTTTCTCTAGAGGTCTGTCTATACCCTTAAATCGAAAGATCACGCCTCGGTGAGCCATCTTTGGTAGTTTACAGATACACACGGGTGTTCGATGTCCCGATAAAATTCGCCTTCAATTGGTGCACGGATTACAGTTCCGAGGACAGCAAAATTTTGGGTTCAAAGTACCCAAGAATTATTCTTGAAAAAACAAAGAAACGGGTTGTATATGCGAGCTACAAAAATGGCAGCGATGGGAAGCCAAAACTCGCAGTTCGCGTGGTGACGCTTTACCCAGCAACATACTCTTGGCACTTGGATTATTTCGCAGAAGAGGATCTCGAATTGGGGGAATACAAGTTAACAAAACTGGGTAAGAACAAAACGAAACTCGACATGACACTGAAGAATAGATGGAAACAAGGCGAGGGTCCTTCCAAGGAAAAATTCGAATCCGAGACAAAAAACGTTTGGGACAAATTCGCGCCAGCTCTGGAAAGAGATTATGTCATGGGAAGTACGAGGTCAATATGAAATTGGAAAACAAGAAGCGTGCCAACGCTAAATCGCTACCAATGCTGGCCATAATAGGTGCCCTAATTGTCGGGCTGGTTTCGGGAGTCGTTTTGACCCTATCGACATTCGGTATCGCAGCGACTACGACAATTGTACTGACTCAGACAACCACTGATGGCGTAATCTCGTACAACTATACCGCCAGTATTGTCAGGCCTGAATCATCAATAGTTCAAGTCGCGATCCAGAATATCGCGTATAATCCCGTGTTCATCACTGTAGTCATTGGCGTCAACAACACCGTGGAGTGGACGAATTATGATCAAGTGACTCATACAGTCACAGATGATAACGGAACGTTCAATTCAGGAAACTTGAACGGAGGGCAGACTTGGTCGTACACGTTCACGACACCCGGAACGTACTACTACCACTGCATCTACCACTCCGTAATGAATGCCGAAGTTCAAGTAGATGCCTGATTTAGAATAATTTACGCAGAAATTTGCCAGAGTGCTTAACTTCAGATCTCTCTCCAAGTACATATTTGGCGCTCTAACATTTGCTAGCGGATAGGAAAACGCGAACCCGATAGAACGCCGCGAGTCATCGGAAAAAGTTCCTGATTTATCGTTTGGAAATTCAGCTGGAAGTTGCGCCTGATCAGAAGGCTGAATTTGATTTACGCTTGGAATGGAAGAATAACGAATTATCATGATTGATACCACCGTGTCTATAGAAAACCTATATTCTACAATATTCAATATAGAAAAAACACTTTGCCCTAACCTTTGGATCGAATCGCAAATGTGTTGTTGGAAGAATTTGGAAAAGTACGGTTTGACAGGCGATCTTCTTATAGACCGGCCGCGAAAGGGTAGGTTGTGAATGTTTTTTTTATGCGACACGGCGAAGCCGGCAACCGCGTTGCAATGCCGAGTAAGGATTTTGAAAGGGCGTTGACCGCCACCGGCAAATACGAAATTGAGGAAATAGCCGAATCTTTAGAAAATATGAACCTCGAATTTGTCAAGATAGCTTCCAGTCCCCTTATCAGGGCGCTCGAGACAGCAGAAATAGTAGCCAAATCTCAAAAATCTGGAAAGGTAGACTTATGGGATGAGCTGAGACCCGAAGGAAACAAACAGGACCTCTTTCGAAGGTTGTCCAAACTCAGGCAGGATGTTGATATTCTTCTAGTGGGACACGATCCATATCTCAGCGATGTCATAGGCGAAATTATCTCTGGTAGCAGTTCAAGCGGGATCGCTTTGAAAAAAGGGGGCTTGGCTCGTGTGCGTATTGCTTCATTTTCGCCAAAACCCTCGGGCGAGCTGAAATGGCTCTTGACCCCCAAGCAACTAAAGAAAATGTAGGCTTGTCAATGAAAATCTCTGTGATAGATCTGGGCTTCAACTCACTGAAGCTAGTCAGTTACAACGTGAAGCAGGACAATTCTTTCTCGGTATTCGACCAAAAGTCAGTAGCCGCAAGGTTGGGCGACGGGCTAAATCAGACAGGGTTTTTGGGTAGCGAACCGATTCGAAGGGCGATCGAAGGGCTGAAGTTCTTCATGGAAGTAAATGAATTCAACGGCATAAAGCAGTCTCTCCCCGTTACTACGAGCGCGGTCAGGGAAGCCGGAAACAAGGATCAATTTCTAAGGCAAGTCTTCGCGGAAACTGGATTCAAGTTTAGAGTTCTTTCTGGAAGGGAAGAGGCGCTGTACTCCTATTCGGGAGCGGCAAGGGGGTTAGGGCAATCTAATATCCTCTTCTTCGACATTGGAGGAGGAAGCCTTGAATTCGTATATTCTAGAGATTACAAAGTCCGTAAGATTCTTTCACTGCCGCTCGGCGGTCTTCGCTTGACACAGTTGTTCGGTGACTCCGACGGCAGTTTCAAGGAAAGAAACTATTACAAAATGGAAGAAAGGATACTCGAACTTTTGCCGACAAAAGGCGAGCTGACTTTGAATGACGCAACTACGCTTGTGGGAGTTGGTGGAAACTTAAGGGCGCTTGCTCGTTGGGATCAGGAGTTCAAAGATTATCCTTTCAACAAATTGCACAATTACTCTATAAAACGCGAATCAATCGAATTGATGGCAAAAGAACTATCGCAGTTGTCGACTGCTGAAATTGCAGACATTGACGTAATAGGTGAGGACAGGGCCGAAACGATGGCGGCTGGAGCCCTTGTGATCGAGTTGATTATGAGGAAGCTGGGCTTTCAGAGACTCACCGTGAGTACCCACGGCTTGCGAGACGGAGTTCTCGCATCCTTCCTAGATGACCCAATCGCATACCACCGGGGAAAAATAGCTAAAACATTGCGCAAGACTTTGAAGCCTAACGGCAAACACAGTTTCCCCTCGGCAATCAAAGGCTTCGTCGAAATGCTCGAAAGCTTGGATCTAATTGATTCGAAAGAGGCGGAGATTCTTTCCTACCAGTTGAAATGGGTTATAGGCGACGCTTCCATGCTGAAGCCGGAGGCGCTTTTCTACCTGATGATTGACGAAGAAACTTTTCTATCACATAGGGACCAACTCATTGCGACAATTTCAGCGGTTGAACTACAAAAATCAAGGAGCGCGGAGTGGTTCTATTCCCGTTACAAGTCAATGCTCAAGGGAAGGAAAAGCAGAAACAGCATCGAGAAAATTGCGGCTGTTTCCGGGTTCTTGGACATCATCCTCAGGACAGATTCAAAGATGAAGTTCTCAATTGTAGAAAAAGAGGGGAAAATTCGATTGTCTATAACGCCAGGAAAGCAGCACCTCCCAGAGACCCTGCTCGGAAGCTCGGTGAAACAACTTGCAGACAAACTTGATAGGTTTGTGGAATATTCAGTGAATTATCCGAACGAAAACGCAAGACTTGAAAAGGAAGTTCATCCGGTCATGGAAGTTAGGGCATAATTATGGTAGCAAAGAACGCAAAGAGGGATGGTATCGGAACACTCATAGTCGTGGAAGGAATCGACGGTTCGGGTAAATCGACCCAGTTACATTTATTGGATAAATGGCTGCGTAGCAAGGGACTGCTAGTCTTCACAACTGAGTGGAATTCCTCAGATGTCGTGAAGGACATAACGTCAAAGGGGAAGAAAAAAGCCCTACTTACTCCCACGACCTTCAGTTTGCTTCATGCTACCGATTTCGCCGATCGATACGAGAGAAACATCGCTCCACTTCTTGAAGCAGGCTACATAGTGCTCTCGGACAGATACGTCTACACTGCATTCGCGAGGGACGTTGTTCGAGCCTGCAGTCCGCGATGGGTAAGGAAGGTATACGGTTTTGCGAAAAAGCCAGACATTACCTTCTACTTCCAGGTGCCTATAGACACCGCGATCAACAGAATAATGGTGGGAAGACCGAAGATCAAGTACTACGAAGCTGGAATGGACCTCAACCTAAGCAACGATGAATTCGAGAGCTACAGAATATTCCAGAGCAGGATAATTGAGCAGTACGAGCACATGATCGGCCACGATAATTTCACCGTTATAGACGCGACTCAGGATATTGAAGAGCAGCAGGTGCAGGTAAGAGAAAAGGTGATGCAGGTTCTTCCCAAATCTGTCCTGAGTATGCTCAAGGAAGAAAAGGTAGGAGCTGTTGCAAACTAATTGCCGGTACATAGCTACCTGGCTCGGCCCCTCGAATTTTACGGCGAGGGGATACCATATCTCAAAAACATCGAAGTAAAGGGAAGGCTGATAGTGATCGAGGGACCCGACGGTTCAGGTCGCAGCACACAGATACAATCCATAATTACCAAACTGGAATCGGACGGACACGCCGTCGTAAACACCGGACTCAAACGATCGGAGCTCATCGGTCAAGGGATCCTCGAGGCGAAGCAGAAACTCCCACTGGGGAAGAAAACTCTGACGCTATTCTACGCCGCAGACTTTGTCGACCAGTTGGAACACAAGATAATCCCATCTCTCCAGGCTGGCTATATCGTCCTAGCTGACAGGTACATCTACACTCTGATAGCAAGAAGCGTCGTCCGAGGTCTTAGCAACAGCTGGTCTCACGATCTTTTCGGTTTCGCGCCTAAAGCTGATCTTGTCTTCTACTTGGACGTAAAACCGGAAGAGCTCTTTCACAGGGTATTTCAAAAATACGGCGCCCTTGATTACTACGAATCGGGAGCGGATATCGGACTCTCGGACGATCTCTATGACTCCTTCGTGGAATACCAGAAAAGGATGGCGAGGGAATTTCAGAAAATGGCAAAGCAATACCATATGGTGCGCATTGACGGAAACAAGCCCCTCAATGAAGTATACTCGTCACTGCAAACGAAAATTGATCAGTATTTGAGCGGTGTCTAGGTACTCAGTTCTCGTTCAAGGACCTCTATCCTCTGATACAGAAAGTCTCTAACAGGGACGAGTTTTTCTCCAGAACGTGCATCGGCTTGGATCGCCTCTTGAACCACGGCCAAATTGTTCTTGCGATTCTGTAATTGAGTTGCAATCTTTTTCGTGTTAGCCATTCCACCAAGTTTCGGGGACGGAATCTTAATTCCACTTCCTAAATATCATAAATATGCCTATTTATTATCAATAGCAGGCCAGCTTGAGCTCGATGCTAAACGAATTTCCTCGCAATTCATAAATTAAGAAGCCTTGGTCCTTTTGGGGATTTGGGCGTTCTCCGCGTCAGCTCAGGATTAACCTGGTAGCCCCGCTTGAATCAATCAAAGGCCTTCGTAAAACACCTGTCTGCGGCGATGAGCAAGACAGATTCCAGATTGAAAGCCTTCCTCGAAAATCCCAACGCGGCGAGTGTCCACAATGTTCGCACATCTATCAGGAGACTGCGGGCTTTGGCTGATTTGCTACCGAAGAGCATTCAAAAGAAATCCAAACCGCGTAACTACATCAACGGAGCAAGGGCATTCTTCAAGAAGACTACGGAGATCAGAGACATCGACGTAATTGAAGCAAAACTACGCAAATATAATTCTCTACAGGCTATGCAGGCTTTCCTCGCGGGAAAAGCAGAAAAACGATCGCAGCTCCTTCGGGACGCAATGATGTCGGCGACTGAGCTCAGTTACGCGCCCATTCCCGCGTTCAAAGCTTCTCAGATGTCTGAATCGAAGCTTTCCAAACGCAATAAGAAAATTGCCAAGAAGTACGAAACACGATTGGAAACTCTAGCTGAAACAATCCTTTCCAGTCCTACGATTGAACAGCTTCACGACTTCAGAAAGAACTGCAAAATGCTAAGGTACACGATTGAGATCGACTTGAAAAAGAATGACAAGAAGCTAGCATTGCTTGGGGAGTTCCAACGTGTGCTAGGCTTGATGGTCGACGACTCCGCCGTTCTAAGGTGCCTGTCGGACTCGAACTTGGGAGAGCTGGCTGCCCCTATAATTAGTGAACTTGAAGCGTCAAAAGAAAAATCGTACAAACGCTTCGCGACGCTTCTGCGGAAAAGTTACGCGAGAAATGTCAAAATTTTCTCTGAAAAATGATACTTTGACTATTTTCTCCCAATATTTTCAATAGGTTAGATATTTAGAAAGTTGGCCTGAAAGTTGCAATTTGAAGGATCAACTCCTTTGAGTTGGCGTGATAATTTCAGGGCAACAACTGAACTCGTTTCCCGTAGCAATGCGCATCTCGGACGAGAAAGAATGTATGATTCCGAGCTAATAATCAACCAAATTGGAGATAGGGATGTCGTGGTCGATGCATGCCTGCCTCCTCAACTGGCGGACGATCTTCGGAAGAGAGACATTAACGCGATTTGGGTTCCTGCAGTTTTGGGCGACGGCGTTAGCGACGAGGAGATCGAAAGACTGCTCCTGATCGGCGAAGGTTTGCTCTGGGAGAGCAGAAGGAAGGAAAAGGTTCTTCTTACGCGAGACGTGAAATTCTGCCGGAAGCTACACAGTAGAGGTATACTGGTCAAGTACCAAAATTCAAACAGTGGAAAGCAAATGACCGCTGAAGAGCTAAAGAAAGAAGTGAAATTTCTTAGGAGTCATCCAGTATCTTTATCCGGAATTGATACCTTGAACTGTTAACTAAAACATTCGATGGCCAACGAATTTCAATATAGCACGCCAAAATAGTCAATGCAGGTCAATCAGTATATTCCACAATTAATACCTAACTACGCTCATATCTATAGAGTCTATTGCGAAGACAATATTCAACATATTCTATTTTGGGAATCAATAAAGACAGTAATTTTGCGCGTGCTTGTTTGTGTATCTATATGAAGAGAATATCATCGAATCCTAGAAGCGCGATCGCTACAACCGCGGTTATAGGCATAGTTGTTGTTATAGCCATTGTGGCTATCGTGGGCGCCTACGTCGCGGCGGGAAGTAAAACAGTCACAACGGGTGGAACTACAGTTACAGTCCCAACCACTGTCACCTCGGTTTCTACCGGCAGTGGTAGTCTCACTACTATTACTACCGTGTCGGGGGGTAGCACGTTAACGCAGACACAGACCATCTCGAGTACAGTTACTTCTTCGATAACATCATCAGTCACCTTCTCTCTTACTTCATCGCTCGAGAAGGAGACTATGACCGAAACAGGGTCGAGCTTGCTCTATCCGCTGTTCGAACTTTGGGCGCCGGCCTTCACCGCTATGTATCCAACTATCCAGTTTACTCCCGTATCCTCGGGCAGTGGAACAGGACAGGCTGACGCAGAGAACGGCGCAGTTACTATCGGTGCATCAGATCCCTTCCTCTCCAATGCGGTAGCAGCAGCGTACCCGTACATTCTAAACATCCCTTTGGCTGTATCTGCTCAACAAATTGACTATAATATTCCGAATATTCCCGCGACAGACCACCTCAACTTTACCGGAAATGTGCTCGCAGCAATATACAACGGCACCATTACGAACTGGGACAGTCCTCTAATTACGGGGCTCCAATCTCCGTCAGTAGCAGCCCTCCTTACCAACCTTCCGATTGTTCCGATTGTTCGCTCGGATAGCAGTGGCGACACTAATCTTTTCACAACTTTCCTCGCTGACACAAACCCCTCGTGGCCAAGCACTGCAGTCGGCAATGCACCAACATGGCCAAAGGTTGCCGGCGAGCAATCCGCCGATCTGAATTCAGGGATGGTCACCGCTTGCCAACAGTACACTGGTTGCGTTGCATACATCGGAATCAGTTACCTAGAGGAAGCAACTCACCCCTCCTCGGGAACGGCTCTCGGGTATGCATACCTCGGGAATAAGGCTGGTAACTTTGTCAATATCTCTTCAACAGACATTCAAGCTGCAGTGTCAGCTCAGGCCCCAAATACGCCAGCTTCTGAGCGCATTTCGCTTGAGTATACGTCACCTGCAAATGCATATCCTATTGTCAACTTCGAGTACGCTCTGGTCTCAGAGAATCAGAACGTGACAGGAATGGCAACCGCGCTCAAGACATTTCTCGAATGGGCAATCGATCCGCAGTACGGCAATTCACCGACCTACCTCAACCAGGTAGAATTCATACCCTTGCCGCAAAACGTGCTAGCTCTTGACCTCGCTCAAATCAACGAGATCACCGGACCATAAGTACTAGCATGACGAAGACAGCAAAAACAGACCAGGTATACAAATACCTAACAGCAGCGCTCTGTTGCGTTGCTTTCCTTTTTCTTTTTATTATCGCTATAGTTCTGGTAAAGTACAGTTATCCTTCATTCGTTGTCTGGGGCATTAAATTTTTCACTACAACTGCTTGGAGCCCCGATCTAAATGCACCTATTATCTCCGTACACGGCATTCAGATAACTCAGGGATCGACATACGGGTTTCTCGTGTTCCTATTTGGAACGCTTGCCACGTCGGGGATGGCAATCTTGTTCGGGGTGCCCGCGTCGCTCGCAATTGCAATCTTCCTGACGCAAATAGCACCCAAGAGGATAGTCGCGCCTATCTCCTTTCTTGTAGAACTACTGGCGGGGGTTCCCAGCGTCGTTTTGGGCTTTTGGGGACTATTGGTTCTCGGACCTACGCTTTTGAAAACGGTAGAGCCGGTAATGTCGAGATACTTGGGTTGGATACCGTTCCTCGGAGGGCACGTATACAGCTACGGCTTTTTGGGTTCGGGCTTGATACTCGCGCTGATGATTGTACCAATAGTTGCTTCAATCAGCAGAGATGTCATGTCGCAAACTCCGATAGAGTTGAAGGAGGGCGCCAAAGCCTTGGGGCTCACAAACTGGGAAGTGACTAAAAAGATAGTCTTGCCTTACTCTAAGGTAGGAATCTTTGGTGGAGTAATCTTGGGTCTTGGAAGGGCCCTCGGCGAGACAATGGCTGTTGCCATGGTTTCAGGGTTTGGGCGATTCTTGCCTTCAAACCTGTATTCCGCCATCAACACCATGGCGGCTGAGATGGCGCTGTCGCTGGATGGGGCTTTCACTGACCCGACAGGGATGTACGTCTCTGCCCTCGTCGAACTAGCGGTTCTGCTCTTGCTCATAACGATGGTCGTTAACGTCGTCGCCAGATTTCTGGTAAGACAAGGCGTCGCCAGCAGGGGCGAGGCAATAAGAGGAGTCTAGTTAATGCCAGACAACCCCGAAATCCAATCAGCAACGGTAACCGAGCTAGCCAGGCCTTGGCAGAGCGACCGCGTAAAGTCCAACTACAGGCGGCGACAGATAGCGGACGTCACAATCAAAATTCTTGCGGTTGTGGCTGTGGTTGCTGTCCTCTATCCTTTGCTTGACATGCTGTACATGTTCGCCTACAAAGGTGTGACAGTAATAACAATCCCGATGTTGACTAAACTGGGAAACAGCGGAGGAATTGCGAACGCGATAGTGGGAAGCGGCCTGCTTGTAGGTCTCTCCGCCCTAATTGCCGTTCCGGTTGGCATGTTTGCCGGAGTCTACTTGGCAGAGTTTGCCGGCCCTAACAACAGGTTTGCAGAAGTTGTGCGTTTTGTGGCGGACGTTCTAGCCGGTGTGCCGTCGATAGTGCTCGGCTATGTGGGCTTTCTTGCCTTTGTTCTGTACCTGAAATGGGGTTTTTCTCCACTGGCGGCTGCCCTCACTCTTTCTATCCTTATGCTTCCCTACATTGTCAGGACAACTGAACTTTCTATAAGAAGAGTCCCGGATTCGATACGGGAGGGTGCCATAGCGCTGGGTAGCACGAGGAGTTCGATGATTAACAGACTGACGCTTAGATTTGCATTGCCCGGCATCCTAACTGGAATAATGCTGGCCGTCAGCATATCGTTCAGCGAGACTGCACCGCTCTTGTACACGGCGGACTTTAACGACTATTTGCCCTCGTCTCTATTGCACGCGCCGGTTGGCTTTCTTACCTACCTAGTCTGGGTCGATTCCCAGTTTCCAACCACGCAGGCCCATAATCTCGCTTATGCCGCCGCCTTCATTTTGCTCACGATGGTCTTCGGCGTCAATTTTATAGCAAGAGTCGTACTGAAAAGATTCTCCAAGACTTATTAGCGTGATTTGAGGTTGTCTTTGACGCAAGAAAAACTAGGGCAGGAAGAACGATTGGCCACCGAAGTCCAACAAGTTCAGGGAGGCACTGAAGCGAGCACCTCGGCTGGAATTTCCATTCGGGACCTGAATGTGTACTATCGGAACCATCACGTCCTAAAAGGAATCAGCCTAGAAATCGAACCAAAGAAGATCACGGTCTTCATGGGACCTTCGGGCTGTGGCAAGTCAACTCTGGTGCGCGTGCTAAATCGAATGAACGATGAAGTGGCCGGCTTCAAACACACGGGTGGGGTTTTACTCGACGGGAAGGACATTTACGATAAGAGTGTCGATCCTGTACTACTAAAAACACGCGTCGGAATGGTCTTTCAAAAACCAAACCCATTTCCAATCTCTATCTATGATAACGTGGCATTCGGGCCAAAGATTCACAAGTTGTACAAATCAAAGCAAGAGATGGATGATAACGTGATGACCAGCCTCCAAAAGGCAGCTCTCTGGGAAGAGGTAAAAGATCGGCTAAAGGAAAACGCGATGAGCCTGTCCGGCGGACAGCAGCAACGGCTCTGCATTGCGAGAACGCTAGCCGTACATCCTGAAGTAATCTTATTCGACGAGCCCGCCTCGGCGCTGGATCCTGGCTCTACAGCCAAAGTAGAAGAACTAATGGTCGAACTAAAGCGAAATTATACCGTGGTCCTCGTAACGCACAACATGCAGCAAGCGGCCAGAGTCGCGAGCAAGGTCGTCTTCCTCTACAAGGGAGATATCGTGGAGATGGGTGAAGCACCTGGCATATTCGAAAAACCGACCAGCGAACTAACGGAAAAGTACATCCGCGGACAACTGGTCTAAACCGACTTGGCAAGACTCATGGAGATAGGGCTCGACAGACTGTCGAGCATGCTCATGGACATGGCGACTCTCTCCGAGAGAGCTGTGACTACTGCGGTAGAATCTTACGAGCAGAACAAGAACATGATGAATGAGATTCATTCATGGTCCGAGGAGCTCCGCATGGTTCAGGAAGATGT
>JASHPO010000104.1 GCA_030038075.1 Nitrososphaerales archaeon
TGATGAAGCTTCGGTAACGTTGACAGGGCCAATCGTACAACAGGATCTAGAGGCAATTGGCATAACAGTAAATCTCCAACTTGTGACACCCACGACAGAAATTGGATATTCGTATGCTAACACATTCAATATTCTTCACGACATCGTGATTCAGGTGAACGAGGCGCAGTCGCCGGGTGTAGCATTGAGCGACGCAGAGCCAGCGTGGGTGCAAGGCTACGTCAGCACTTCGGCGGGGTTTGGCTGTGTTTATGAAAAGAATAACTGCTGGTTGCCATCAGGAGCACCTTCGACCGACTATCAAGGAAATCTCAGCATATTGTACACTACGAGCAACTCAACTATGATTAGGACTGCCCTTAACAATATTCAGGATCTCAACGCTGAGTATCTGCCAATCTTAATGCTAGCCTATCCAGGATTTGTTTATGCCTATAGCACTCAGCGATTCGGGAACTTCGAAGACTTCAGTTACCAACAAGCCCAACAGAGTCCAGAAGTATGGGCACGGATCGAGCCCAACAGTCAGCTCAGCACCACGACAATAGGGGCCCAAGTCACTACTGTGATTGGTGGGACAAGTTCAACTACGAGCACTAGTACTACTACGACCACGCTGCCAGTAACCACAACTACAGCTCCTACCACTACAACCTCGTCGGCTTCGTCCTCAACTTCGACTCCGCCTACCTCGACGACTAGCAGCACTACAAGCACAAGTAGCTCTAGCAGCTCTCATGCCATATCGATTGGCGCGACCTACTGGTTAGTCATAGGCACTGCCACGATAATCTTGGTCGCCACGGCTTTCGGCTTTCTATTCATTCGAAAGCGATCCGACAACTGATCGGTCTTCGGTGAAAACGCAAAACTCCTGAAAACACGGCTGCGACCATCTATTGCCCCTAAAAAGGGGCAATGCTTCCCTACTGTAAGGCGGTAAAGAAATAGGCATGAAAGACAGTCAGATCTGCCAAGTAAATTCTAGTCTTCAGGCAGAACATGGCCATGGAGTCTTTCCATATTGATGGACATTCGAGCGTCAAAAATCATTCCGCAGTGCTTACATCTCATCGCAGTGGGTAGCGTAAGTTCAAGCTCATTCTCTTTGTGGCAACCAATACAGTCGACGTCAATTACAACGCTCTTTTTCTTCTGCGACAAGTTCTATATCTCATCCTTCGCCCGGTTGACCGATCTATAAGTATTTACCACTTTTCTCTTCAGTCCAGATATCTTATCACAAAAGTGAGATGAAATTAGTGAACTGGAAGCAAAATACTCTAATAGCCGAGACGGCAAACAGAACTGTATGCAGACTACTGAGAAACTCGTTACTTTGACTCCTCTGGCCGTTGAGCGTGTAAAAGAATTCATGGCGAAGGATAAGGAGAAGTCGAACGGACTCCGAATCTTTGTGCAGCCCGGCGGCTGTTCAGGATACCAGTATGGTATGGTTTTAGAGAGGAACGCGAAGAGCGACGATTTTTCTTGGAATGAAAATGGGATCAATGTCTACATTGACAATCAGAGCGCTCAAGTAATCAAGGGCGCAAAAATCGATTTCGTTGACACTGTTCAGGGTTCTGGTTTCAAGATCGACAACCCCAACGCAGTATCTTCCTGCGGATGCGGCAATTCGTTTGAGACCGAGGGGCATGCTCACCCACACGACGAGGCCGATGGATGTGGATGCGGTGGTGCCTGCGATTGCGGCGCCAACTAACCTTTAGTCGCCAAAAGAATTATTTCATTTTCAGCGTTGCTCGCTTTGGTCTAAGCTGCTCAGGCGACTTTATGCGAGCTGGCTCCTTGCTTGTTTAGCCGCTGAAGAAATAGCTTTCATTTTGTAATAAGCGATCCTTCGAGGGAGACCACCGAGTCCGCAGTCCGAGGAAACGCCTAATCGATCGGGTTCAACATACTTCAGGGCTTTCTGGATAATTTCAACTCCTTGTACAATAGGCTCAACGACTGTTGTCCTATGATTGACGACACCCACGACCAGGTCCTTGTCAGAACAATATTCTCTCCATGCAGAAAGCTCTTTGTCAAGGTTCACACCCTTCGTGCTCGCGGATTCCAGTTGTAACACCTGCGCTTTGCATTCGGCAATGTATGGAAATGCTCGAGCTATGTCAGTGATCTCACCGGTGGGGGAACCAACCTGTCCCATGGGGCGGCCCCAACACATGTGCATCCAGATCTGTGCATTCACACCTTGCACTTCACGGTTGAATGCGTCGATCAAAACTTTCCACTCTTCGGGCCGTGGCTTATCACCCAGACGATACAGAGGTTGCAAAGGCGTGTCCAACTGGATTGCCGTGCATCCTGCCATTACCAGTTCTTTCAATTGTTCATTATAGATTCTAGCAATGTCAAATAACATCTCGTCCTCATCCTTGTAGACTCCAATGTTCGAGAGACTTCTTCTGGTCACTACGCAGTCTGGCACGGTGAATTTCACTCTCTTTGCCGTCTTGCTTTGCGTCAACTTGAAAAATTCTGAGAAGTTTAGCGTGCCTGGCCCGAGCTTCTCAGTTACTTTCCCACGGATTCCTCTTTGAAGTATCTCTTCCACAACTATCGGAGGCATGGAGGGATTTATTCTGTCAGAAGAGGAGGAACCAGTCCACGCTATACCGGAAAGACGGCTTGCGACATCGTTTTGCCAGCCTCCAGCGTCAACTAACTGATCATATCTCATTCCGCCATCGGTGACAATATCCATCTCAGCCAATTCTTGGTCCTTCAGGACGACCTTCACTGCATCTTCATACTGTGTTCGCGCGCTTTCTTGCATCAGGGCGCGTCGAAAATCCATTCCGTTGAAGCTGAAATTATACCAAGGAGGTCTCGGAAGAGCGCCGACGTGCGTGGCGACTATGCGAGTACCTGATTTGTCGAGCATTATTGATGATACCTTTCAAGAGTAAAGGGATAATGAACAAGAACTCGGGTAACCTGGCCATTCATATAACAGTTGAGATTTCTGAAGCCATGTCATCGTCTTCAATTCTTCGCAAACCCTCGGAAGCCATAATTGAAAGTGCTTTTCCATGTAGTATATGGTCGGCAAGCTGAAAGATGTTGTAGGAATCCCCATCGCGTCAACTCAAGCTGGCGCATACATGCGCCCTTTCTGGTATAATCTGAACTTTGAAGGACGAGACATGACTCAAGTACTTCTCAACAATACTTCAAAGACCATGTACGAGGATGCGCTGAAGCTGGTATTTCACGAGCAAGAGCTTGCCGGACTAGACATATTTACTGACGGCGGCTTGCGTTATGATGATTGGATCGGCGGCACAGGGTGGATGGTGCATTTGGTCGGAAGACTCGGGGGCGTGAAATGGAATAACGAATTTTCAACGACAATCCTACCGGCTTCGCAATTTCTGCAGGACGCACTATACCAGTGGACAAAAGGGGCTGAAATTGTAGAAAAATTGACTCCCGGCAACCTGCAGATGGAGGAGTTCTTCAAGTTTGCAAAGCGATTTACCGATAGCCCGCTTAGATATACTACGCCGGAAGCTTGCGTTACCGCTTTCCGTCTGGGAAACAAGGCGAATGTCTACAAAGACAAGACAGAGCTCTACTTTGACATCTGCAAGCTCATAAATCAAGAACTGAAAAGGCTAGTCGATGCCGGCTGCAAGATAATACAGCTCGATTACCCCTTCTTTCCGGAATTCTCGCAGGAATCTCCCGCGACGGCGGAGACGTGGAGGACGCACGTTGAAGGATTCAATAGCGAAGTGCAGGGAGTCAACGCTCAGATATGGATTCACGTTGACTGGGGAAGACCAGTGGGGCAGATCGGCAGAGGCCACTTGGGAAGCTTCATAGAGCTGTTCAAGCATATTGCGGAGGCAAAAATCGACGTCATCGGCATGGAAGCAGCGAGCACATTCGGGGAAAATCTTGAGACCGAACTACCCCTCTGGAAGGAATACTGCTCTGAAATGGACATCTGCATCGGCGGCGTGAACCACCGGAGAACACAAGTTGAAACGCCAGAGGAAGTAGCCGGAGTGATAAAGAAGGCTCTGAAATACGTTCCCCCGGAGAGACTCGCGGTTTACAACGATTGCGGAATGTCTCACCTTCCAAGAGCGGTCGCCTACGGGAAGCTCAAAGCTATCGTTGAAGGCTGCAAATTAGTTAGGAACGAACTCGGAATCGGTTTGAACGCTTTGGACTAGAATTCACAGTCGCCTCATAGCAGTTAAGCCTCCTCTACTCAGAGTAGCGGTTGCTGTCGTCTCTAATTCCCGATTACTTACGATCGAAGCCATAATTGAATGTGCGATTGACACGAAATTATGGTCGGTAAGCTAAAAGATGTGATCGGAGTTCCGATTGCTTCAACCCAGGCAGGCGCGTACATGCGCCCCTCGTGGTATAATCTGAGTTTTGAAGGACGCGATATGACCCAAGTCCTCCTCAACAACACGTCTAAGACTCTTTACGAAGACGCCCTGAAACTGATATTCCACGAGCAGGAGCTGGCAGGATTGGATATTTTTACCGATGGTGCCTTGCGATACGATGACTGGGTTGGATCGGGTTGGGTCAACCACCTTCTTGCAAGGCTTGGCGGGGTCAAGTGGACAAACGAATTCGTGCAGCCCGCATTTACACCAGTTCCCGGAATGATTACTGTGCCGATTCCACAATTTCTTCAGGAAACTCAGTTATCAAAGCCTGTCGAGGTTGTAGAGAAATTGAATCGAGGAAATCTGCAGTTCGGCCAGTTTTACAAATTTGCGGCACGATTTACTGATCGACCACTTAGGTATA
>JASHPO010000105.1 GCA_030038075.1 Nitrososphaerales archaeon
CAAAAGGGTAGAAGTCTCTTCAGGAGTTAGGCACACCTTTTCGCTGTATCCGTTCGTGTACGCCGCCACAATGGAAACAATTTCCGGCCAGTCCTTTTCGTCATAATCCTGCAATAAAACAAACGTCTGCGCGGGGACGTAATATCCGCCTCTGATCGGGTACAACTGCCTCGTTCCAATATGTTCTGACATTTCCAGATCACTCTAGCTAGAACTGAAAGCGGCTAGGTACTAACTGGGAGTGAAAAATTGAGGTCGAACAGGTTGTTGAAACGTCTAGAATCTGCTCTACGATATCCATTACGGTACCTTACTCGGCCTTCCTTATTACTGTTGTCATTTTGGCCTGAGGTAAAATCGTAGCAGAATTTTGATGAGATGATATGCTTATGTCGTTGTGCAAGAGCCATTCAACGAGAATATCCCGCTAATGGACCGCGACATTGCTATTTCGGCGTGGCTGGCGTTTTTTGCCCATCTCGGATTTTTGACAGCTGTGAGGATGTCCTTGGCGGGTTCGTTTTTCTCGTTATCGGAATTTTGATCATCATACCAGTTGGGGCGTTGATCGTTTTCCTTCCCGCGGTCATAGTTTCGGTGATCGTGTGGTTTCTTACCGCGAGTCTCTTTCTGGCGGGAATCGCTTTTCTGATCGTTGCCCTAATCAGCATTGTGGCAGTCTAGAGCGCCCTAAAGGGGTTCGAGCCACTTTGAAAATGCGGGGTCTTTTCCCTTTACGATATCGAAGAACTTTGCCTGTATCTTTCCCGTTGCGGGTCCGCGAACCCCGTTGCCAATCTTTCGCCCGTCGATCTCTCTGATCGGAGTTACCTCCGCCGCCGTCCCAGAGAAAAATACCTCGTCTGCTAGAAGTAGATCGCTACGCGTGAAATTTTGCTCCGTCACGTTGTAGCCGAGCTTCCTGGCAATTTCCATGATCGAATCTCTCGTTATCCCCGGCAGCGCTCCAGCGCTCAGTGGCGGAGTAGCGATCTGGTCCTTGTTTATCATGAATATGTTTTCGCCCGAGCCTTCAGCTACCATGCCTTCTACGTTTAGCAAAATTGCCTCGCTGAAGCCAAGCCTCTGAGCCTCCAAGCGCGCAAGAATGCTGTTGGCATAGTTTCCGGCGAGCTTTGCCCTAGTCGGCATCGAGCGGGAGTCGATCCTCGCCCACGTCGATACCTGAACGGCGACTCCGTTTCTCAAGCCTTCCTCGCCCATGTAGGCAGACCACGGCCACACGGCTATCGCGACGTGAACCTTGTTGCCCCGCGGGTTGACACCAACCTCGTCCCACCCGTAAAACGCGAGGGGCCTGATGTAGCATTCACTGACGTGATTTTCCTTGATGGTGGTTTTTATGGCATCAGAAATTTCATTCGGTGCGAAAGGTATCGGCATTTCGTAGATCTTCGCGCTGTCAAAGAGCCTCTTTACGTGCTCGTTGAGTCGAAAAACCCTGCTACCCAAGTCGGTATTGTAACATCTGGCTCCCTCAAATATCGCACTCCCGTAGTGCAGTGAGTGAGACATGACGTGAACGGTGGCCTTCTCCCAAGGGACGAGCTCGCCGTCCATCCAGATCTTTTCGGTCTTGTTCATTCTAGTCTCCATTGAGGTGATTCGGTTAAAAAGAATTCATTCGTCTTCGGGCGGCGGAATGTCGAGACCTTCGGGGTCCGAAGTAAACTCTTCGAGAGAATCTCGCGCCACTATCTTCTTGATCTCGGCCGGCGTGGCGGAAACGTACTTGGCGGTTGCGAGCTCCCTGATTCTCCTAGCCATAACCTCGCCGATTCCTTCGATCTTCTGGAGGTCTATTTCTTGTGTTGAAAAGAGCTTTTCAACAGTGCCCGTTTCACTCAAGAGCCTGTCGGCTAGGACGCCGCTGACTCCGGGAATTCCCGATACGATGTACCTCTGATTCTCGGCAAGGGTCGCTGGCTTTCTTCCCTCCCTGATCCGATTCTCTCTCTTCTTTTCCATCTGCTCCCTTCTTGCGATATGATAGATCAGTTCGGAGACCTCGCGCTCGTTGGAAGCGAAAAATATCGGCACCTTGAAATCGGCGATGACGCTCGCGAGCGCGCCGTAAAACGCCGACTCGCTTATTCCACTGAGATGTTTTTTCTCTCCCTGAATGATGACGATCGGTCTCGCGTACTTTTCATTCATGTTCACGAGTTGCTGGAAGAGCCGCCCGTCGTAGATCGATTTTACGAAATCGTCCAGCGTCTTTCTCTCGATTACTATGTCGCTCGAGACCACGAAATCGCCGAAGTCGAGCTGCTTCACTTCCACCTTGGCTCCCCGCTGGCGGAGTTTTTCTACAAGCTCCGGTATCTCTCTCGTGTCCGCGTAGACAAACGGCATATTTTCCTCTGAAGTCTTGTCGACGAACAGGTCTAGCGGACCTTTCTTCTGTTTCACGTCCACGATCGACGCGGCAATTTTCTTTGCATCGCCCACCCTCCTTCTGCTAAGCCAGTAGTAAGCTTCGTCCTTGGTTCCCTTGGTGATGAGGACGTAGAGGTGCCCTTCTCTTCTCCTGCCGGTTCTTCCCTTGCGCTGGACAAACCTCACGGCGCTGGGTACATTGTCGTAGAAAATCACGACGTTGCACTCCGCGACATCCAGTCCTTCTTCCCCGACCTGCGTCGCCACTAAAATGTCGTAGACTCCTTCCTTCAATTCTTCGAGGGCTTTGATCTGCGCCTTTTGGGACTGTCCGCTTTTTCCACTTTTCCCGATGAGATAGCCCGCCCTAAAGCCGTGGTTTTTGAGCTCGTTATATATCTGATCCACTGTATCGCGGTAGCTTGCGAAGACAATGGCTCGCTCTCCATGCTTTACGCCCTCGACCAGTTTCAGCGTCTCGGAGATCTTGGGGTGTTCCGAGCCATTGATCAGAGCGGCTCTCGCCTGCTCGTAGGCGTCTTTCACTCTCTGGTCGTTTAGGAGTTCGGACATGCCGTAGCCGCGCTTTCGCTCGATCAGGCGATCCATGAATTTCTTGTAAGATGATAGGCTCTGTGTTTCCACGAGGTTTAGGGCATGAAAGAGTCTTATAGAGCTGAAAAGCGCGTTCTTTAGCTGCGAGCTCTGGATCTTGTCCACCTTCATCCTGAGCCGCAACAAGTCTTTCAGGGTGATGGAGCCGTAATTGCTCCTTCTGATTAGCGAGGCATCCTCCAAGAGTTTCAGCCTGGCATTTAGGGCGTCTCTAGTAAGCGACTGGACTCCTCGAAGCGTAGGCGGGAGTTCAAGCTCCTTCCATTCGACATCGGTCTTGTAGACGTAGGGCCTTACGTCCTCGTCCTTCTCGTCGCGCGCTTCGACCTTTGCTATCTTTAATTTCGAGATGATTTCCTCGATCCTCTCCTTGTCGGAAGGAAGGGAGGCTGTCATTCCCAAGATTCTCCCATCCTTTTTGAATTCGTTGTAGACGGAGGCGATGACGGTGTACGCGTGATTTCCTACGGCCCTGTGCACTTCGTCAAAGATTACTATCGAGAATTCTTCCAGCCGGCATTTCTTTCGCTGCATGTCGCTGACGGTGACCTGCGGTGTGGCGCAAACGACTCTTTTTGACCACACTTCGTCTCTCAATTCATCGGGATCCTCGCCAGTAAGCACGCCGATTTCTTCCCCGGCGAGCTGCAAGTGCTGGGAAAGAAACGAGTAGTGTTGATGCACCAAGACTCTTGTTGGAGCGAGTAGCAGTGCCCGAGCCTTAGGATCTTTTGAAAGAAAATTTGCGATAACCAGCAGTGCGACGGCGGTCTTGCCGAGGCCTGTTGGCAGGACGACAAGCGTGTTTTGCGTAGATGATATTTCGGCAACTTCCTGCTGGTACTTGCGCCACTCCAGGACTCCCTGCTTTATCATCGGGAGCTCAACGAATCTGTTGGAAGCCTCTTGCAAGAAGATACCTTGACTGCAAATTGTCGCGAGCAAGTATTCAAGGTTTTTATTACCAATTTTCGGATGGCCGCGTTACGTTATGGCAAAC
This sequence comes from Nitrososphaerales archaeon, assembly GCA_030038075.1. GTDB lineage: Archaea > Thermoproteota > Nitrososphaeria > Nitrososphaerales > CADDZS01 > DATLTL01. The sequence goes on from JASHPO010000105.1 coordinate 4,016, forward strand.
GACGGCGTCCTCATTTCGTTTGAAGGTATTGACGCGTCGGGGAAAAATACCCAGTCGAGGATGCTCTTTGAATATTTCAAGAGAAGCGGGACCCCATGCGAGTTCATCAGCTTCCCGGATTATACGACGACTATCGGTCAGGAAATAAGGAGTTTTCTAGATCACAAAAAGCAGTATAACGCGGAAACAAGGCACACGCTCTACGCGGCAAACAAGTACGAGCACAAGGAAACCATCGAGAAGTGGATCGCCGAAGGGAAGATTGTGGTCATAAACAGATACACGGAATCAAACCTAGCTTATGGTGCCGCGAACGGCCTGTCGCTGGAATGGCTTGCACAGCTCGAAAGCAAAATGCCGCGGGCTGATTACGTTTTCTTACTCAAATTGTCCCCGGAAGCCTCGCTATCAAGAAAGAAGACAAGAGATCTCTACGAAGCTGATATTGCCTACTTGAACAGAGTCTCCAGCGTGTATGAGGCGCTAGTGGAGCCGGGGCGCTGGTTCGTAATCAAGGCAGACCAGCCCAAAGATCTGATTCACTACGAAATTGCAAAGACAATTTCCACGCTGGAAGCAGAGAAAAGCAATATCAACCGAGGGAGCGTCTCTCAAAGCAGCCGAATCCAGTAGGTAGAGTGAGATTGACCGAGATAGTGATGGATGAAAGGCCGAAAGCGCCCGCTCTTGACGATCTGGACAAGAAGCTGATCACGATACTTCAGGACGACGCGAGGGCGTCTGCTTCAGAGATCTCGAGAAAGACCGGCTACAACGAAAATACCATCCGCTACAGGATCGACCGATTGAAGCGGAGCGGCGTTATCAAGGAATTCACCGCGCTCCTCAACCCGAGAATGATCGGGCTGCCGATTGCGGCGATAATGATGATCACAACCGAGCCCAACCAGTTGAAGGAGGTCTTCGAAAGGCTCGCGATACTGGACGAAACAAAACACATCTTGCAGGCAACGGGCAAGCACGATCTGATAGTCGTAGCGCATTATCCGAGCATGGATGCGATGAACAATGCCTCGCAAAAGATCAAGTCGATGGCCGGAGTAAAGGAGGCCGAGATTCACCTCGCGACCGGAATGATCAAGGTGGATACCAAATTCGACGTAAATAAGATCTAAATTCGCTCAGTGGTAGTTGATTGACCGAGATCATTACTAATACTGCCCGTCCTAGCTACGCTCTACCGAAAGCTTCTCTCCTTCTTGGATTAGTACTGTTCACCCTAAGCAATCTTTTCTACGCGGTGAACAGATATGAGTTCAACGAAATTCAGGCGCCAGGTTTCTATTCTTACATTTCCCTCTTATTACTGACTGCCGCATCGATGCTGTTCGCGGTTTCAGCCTTCTCTTATCTGAAGATCCAGCATAGCGTTCCCGCTACGGTTGAGAATGGCTCGAATGTACCTCAGTGGTCTTTGGGACGGATAGTTTCGGACGGATTGTTTCAGGAGAAAAAGCTGGTCATAACTGCAACAGCAGTTTACGCGTTTTTCTTTGCGCTACTCGATGGCATTCTGATTTATCAGCCAAAAGTGAATTTTGCATTGGCGTACGATGTGAGCGGCTTTACTTCCAGAGTGGTAACTTGCTGCGGAGTGCCGGGTTATGTGCCGGTTGGGTTATTGTATTTTCCCGCCCAGCATTTGGGAGTACAGCTCATACCTCTATCCGTCATGCTAATGATTTTTGTCTCGCTATTGGTGGGCCTGAACGTCGCCCTGCTTTACAGGGCTTACAGTCTGTCAAGGTCAAACAGCCTCGATTCAAGGAAGGGAGTTGCTGGCAGTATAGCGGGCGCTGCGTTTGGATTGTTCGCGGGATGCCCCACCTGCGCCGCGGCATTTTTTCTTTCGATGATCGCGGGAACTGGTGCAACTGCCTTTTCCGCGGTGATTTCGGCGTACCAGCCCGTGATTGTAGCATTGACAGTGCCGCTGTTATTGTTCTCAATATACTGGCAGGCGAGGAGCATCAGGACGATATTGCAGGGATGCGCACCAGGCGTCGTGATGAAATGAAATTAAGCGAAGTCGTCTCAAATTACGTCGCGCTCTTAAAACCAGGAATAATGGTGCTTCTGGTTCTCGAAGCGCTGACGGCGATGATTGTTGCCGCAGGAAGGTCGATAACTCTCGCGTCTTTATTGTGGCTCGCGATAGCGGGGATACTTTCCTCCGGCGGGTCGGCCGCCCTAAATCACTATCTGGAGCGCAACAAGGACGTTTTGATGTCTAGGACAGAGAGCAGGCCGGTCGCAACACATAAGATCTCGCCGAACAACGCGCTTGTTTTCGGAATAGTATTTATCGTCCTTGGTCTCCTTGTCGCGCAGGTGGAATTCAACACTGTCACTACCGTAATGATACTTCTCGGAGCAGTCTCGTACATTTTTGTTTACACGCTTTATCTGAAGCCGCGGACGTACTGGAACATTGTCATAGGCGGGGTAGCGGGTGTATTTCCTGCGCTCGCGGGGTGGGCGGCCATTACCAACAGTGTCGGCTGGCCGTCAATTTTCATCGGAGCACTCGTGTTTTTGTGGACTCCGCCTCACTTTTGGGGGCTCTCGATGAAGTTCAAGGAAGACTATGCGAGGTCAGGCTATCCAATGCTTTCGGTAGTGAAGAGCGAAAAGCAGGTGGTGAGGTGGATTGTGTATTCTTCGATACCACTTCTTCCGTTTTCCTTGCTACCCCTGGTTGTGCACGCCTTCGGGACGTACGACACGCTTTACTATGTTCTCGCTGCGATAATGGGGCTCGCCTTTGTCGCAGTGGACATTCGGATGCTTCGAAATCCCACAGTTGACAACGGGTTCAAGGCATTTCTTATCTCGCTGCCGTACCTGTTCATAGTGTTCGGCGCGATGATATTGAGCTCGGTAATTGTGCTATGATCTCTTTTCATACCTCACAATAGATTCACAAGAGACCTTTTATCTTATGAGTAGGCATTGATTGAGCGTGTAGATGCCAAAGCGAAAAGAAGAGACTATCCGCACAAATATCTCTAGGAAGACAGTTTCTGTACATTTGCACAAAGAAGGCTGGTTTAACAGACATCGTTTCCTTGGGTCGTAGTGGAAAGAGATGAAGCTCAGTTGAACTCAAGAAGAAAATCCAAAAGGGAGAACTCTATTAGGAACTGCGCTCTCTTGTTGACTAATGCTAGAAGCTACCGCGGGAGGCAAACTCGGAGTGATCGGAACGGCAAACGAGACGGGATTGTCTTCTGGGTAAATGTACCTGTTCTGGCTCAAAGGATCTGACGAGCTGCCCTGATAAGTGTCTTCCGTGATGAACCTTCCCATTTTGGCAAAATAGAATCTCGCACCAAAGTACAGTCCGGTCGAAGAGTCGTACGGCTTTGAAGCATATTGCAACAGTTCGTATCCGCTGATTCCGTAGTTAGTACAAAGGGAGTGTAGTTAGTTGAGAAAGCTGTAGAACCAGAACTATAAGTTGTCAGCATGACATCTCCTAGCGCGTCTAGTTGATAATATTCCATACTGCCACCGACCTTCTCGCCGAGTACCATCCCGTTTGCGTAGTAGCGATCAGTAACAACACCGCTAGTCAGGTTGTTCTCATACAGCAGATTCGTTCCCTGGCTCATGAAGACCAGCGAATACGATCCGGCATGTGCTATTTTATTGCCACGAAACCTTGGTCTTCGACCGAATGAACTCTCGGGCCGTTGGCACTTGAGAGTTTTTGATCCACATTGTTAAATTTCTGTTATCTCCAACTATCAGAATCCGGCCTGTTTTACGCTCAATTCGTGTAACTTTTTCCCACTGAATGCTTTTTGCGGGTCTCTTGGAGTGAAGTTCAGCGTATAACTCTGAAGTTTTCCTTCTAATTAAGCGTAAAATCACTGCGCAGATGATTCCAGGGATTAAGACTGAAAGGAATCCAAAGACTGGGTTAAAGCTGTGGAATACTAAGAAAAAAATAAAAGCTGTAACTAATATCATGGCTATTAACAAACTTGATGAAAATAGGCTTATCGCGCTAATTTCATTTTCAGTTAGAAAATAGTCAGTAAAACCGGTACCATTTATTCGAACAATTTTGTCATTCGACACCGTTGTCACTCAAATATCAGGGATATGATCCCAAATGTAATCGGCAGCTTCCTCAATCCCGGAAGCAGCGTGCTGCGCTGCTCCTTGAGGTGTAGCATTGCTACCGTATTCCTCATCGTACTCAACTGCCTCAGCCGCGCCATAAAAAGAAGCTAATGCAAGACCGCCATCGACAATGCCACCATAGTATCCACCTACGGCTACGGCAAATGGCATTCCAAAAAAGATCATAAGTGCTCCCATGGCGACGAGGCCCACTGGAACAAGCCATGCGTCTATCCCAGAATTCGAGGCTCCCCCTTGAACTGTCCCCGAGTAGCTGCTTTGACTGGAGACGCTTGTC
>JASHPO010000106.1 GCA_030038075.1 Nitrososphaerales archaeon
GTCTAACAGGGAAACCCATTCGTTTGGTCAGCGCCGAATAATCCGCATAATATTTCAGCCGAGTGAAAGGAACCTTTTCGAGCATTTCTTACGGTTCCTATATGGAAATACGGCAATAAAAAGACCCGCCGAATTCTGGGAACTGGATACTTCCGAGACGGGTTTGGGTTTGGGCTTACTAGTAAATTGGGGTTCGAATCCCACTTTGCACGCATGGAATTTGCTGCAGGAGAATTATACTACTCAGAGTAGGAGGCTCAAGTCTTGTTTTCGAGCAACGGGTCATAACCGACTATCTGTGACACGCGCATGAACATTTCCCCTGGTCGTCCTTGCATTCTGCGTGTTTACCCCACTTACAATCAAGTGTCTGGTAATGTTCCAGCTGAACCTTTTGTCTTTCCAAGTTGTGACAGTAGCATCGACAGTTGGTCGAAAAAGTACATGATGCATGATTGCCGATAGTGCAAGCGGTCGATTTGTAACTTACCATGATGGAAATACAACGTTGGTGTAATCGCGAAAAATGCGTTCTTCACCTCCTTTAGGGCGCTTGAACTGGTTGTCAGTTGGGAACACGAAAGAAGATCGCCTTTTTCCCAAGAATGAATTGCTAAAAAACAACGGTACTATTATCTCTTCAGTTGCTCATGCTCCGAAATCAACTCATCATCAACCGACAAGGTAACAGAGCTCAGTAAACAGTTGATCACCAGAAGTTGATTGAAGCTTTGTATCCACTTTTGGAGAAAACCAACTCCGGGCAGATGAATTTGAAATTGGGATCAGAGATATGTATTATTACTCCACCTAATATCTGCGAAGATCGTGGCAACCGAGCTCGAGAAAGTCGCACAACACCATCGTAGACATCGCACGATGTGTGCTCTTGTTTGTTTGGCAACCTGCGCGTATCTTTTCGACACTCTTGTCAGCTTACTTCTCCCGGTAGGCGCAACCGCAAGAGCCCCCTCAATTTACGTATATTTTTTTGATTCTTTTCGTAATCCGTTGCTACTTATCTTAATTTACTTGGGCAGTCTAGCCGAGCTCGCATTGTCTTTCCGGCTTTTCCTGAAAATTAAAAAATTCATTACCTTTTCAAGCAAATTTTAGGCAGAAGAAATTGTTTGGTGGACGAATTAGAATTCGACAGGTTATCCAGGGCTTACATATGTCAGCATTCTATAGACAAGTGTCGCTTCTGCGGAGAGTCATTCCTTCTCCGGCAGACTCTAGAGGATCACGCTGAAGAATGCCTTCCCTATCGCATCTTCCTGAAACACACGGGTAGCTCTCGATACGCCTAATTTAAGTTATGGGAATCGCGTGTGCTTTGCATAGTATTTTCAAATGAGGGCAGTCATTTCGCAGCTGCATCGAACTGTGTCGGATCTGACAACCCATCCGTTCCACATGCGGTTGACTGTTTTACCAGTAAATCGGTGTTCAAACCCTGCTCTCGCATATGGAATCCGGAATCATGGACTCAATCTCGAATCTCCAGAGGCCCCTCTGTGGTTATCAATCGATGGCGATCACCGCATGAATCGATTGGAGCACGTAACGTCCATTGACGCATGTTCATCATAAGCTTTCAGCGACAGTCGGGGCGAGTTTCTACCAACCGAAAATAAATACGCGATATTTGCGCCGCTCTTTCATCTCTGAATAAGAGCATGACTGAATCGGCGACCGCTAACTCGAGAATCAAGGCTAGAATTGAAAATCTCTCTGACCTAGTGTTCGGACTTGCACTATCAATTGGCTCGATCATTCTGATTTCTAAGCTGCCACAAACGCCCTATGATCTTGTTTCCGGAATAGTTCTATTCGGCTTCAGTTTCCTGATTATAGTCTGGATATGGTCAGGCTATACTAGGATAATGGTCAACCTCCCTTTTGAAATTGGAGGTATCTTTGTCTTGAATGTGACACTTCTTTTTTGCGTCGCAGTCGAGCCTTACCTATTCTACGTCTTGCAGAGTAATTTCAGCCTCCTGGACTTCTCGTCGTCAATCTACGCCCTGGACGTGGGAGCAATGATGCTCATACTTGCAGATCTCACCCACTTGCTCATCGGTGAAGAGAAGAGAAACAAAGCGGACAGTCTGCCTCCCGATCGGCTAAAGAGACTCAAACGAGTTATGCTCGCGGAAACCATCACTGGCGTGATATTCTTTGCATCGGCGATACCATTCCTCTGGATACCGTTGCCGATGGGAAACTACCTTAGGTTTGATATGTGGTACATTGTCCTAGCGCTATTTTTTGCGCTCACCAGAATGCCATCAAAATCACCCTTGATTGGGTCTTCTCGCGCGGAGAGCCCATGATTCCGTTCGCTAATTTGAACTTCAGTGCAATTTAGCTAAAATCTAATTCCAGAGAAAGTCCAGATTTTTCGCGTTCTCGTCTGCTAACTTTTCCATCGCAGAAATATTTTCACTGGGCTTCGCTCGGCGTAACATTACTTCGCACTCCAAAGTCAACGATGACGGTAGCACAGTCAAAGTGAGTTCATAACAAACCAAATCCTAGCGTCAAGTCCTTCTTCTACCATCCAGCGTGATTGATTTTGTTAAATTGCTTGGTTAGAAAGTCGAGGCCCCAGGTACTCGCTGGATTGACCCTTCAATATTTTTTATAAAATGCGTTTTGGGAGCTAATAGAGATTTATTCTAACTTTCCTTCTTTGAAGTATGTGCGTGTCAACAGGAGATAGAGCAAGTGCGAATGAGATAGTGACAACGAGTAAGAGAGAGTATAGGAGTATAGACAAGTGGCCCCCGGCATTTCAGCTATCCAAGCTAGCCAGAGAAAGATGGACGTGCCGCTGTACACAAAAGAGAAATTAGCTGGAAAAAAGTCGAAAACGTAGAAATTATAAGCCAATCCGTATCCGAAATCCATCCTTCTTATTTGAGACAAATTACTAATAGGTGATTCCGACAACAATGCTTTCCCAGACGCAAGCGGTGCGATACTCTAACGATCTTCTAGCTCTTGACGATGATATTCTAGCCGTCGCTGTAGTAGATACTCAGGGGAAGCTCATCAATCTGGACTGGAAAAAAGGCAGAGTTCCCTGGAGGGAATCCGGTGACGCAGAATTCGAAAAAGTACAGATAATGCTGGGATCGTGGATGAAGATTATCCTGGGTCTAAGCGAACAAACAGCTCCGCTAATTGGTTCTCTCGAAGTAGCCGCTTTCGTCCACAAGAAATTTCAACTAATTTTGCTCGGCTCTCCATCTAAACAATGCAATATCGGCGTTATGGTTTCGAGGGCAGCCAACGTAGATTACATCGTGAAAAAAATCGAGGACATCCTCGGAAGTACCCAATCGGTCTAGCTGTTTACGCTTATACGATATGCATTCCAAGGACAACCGCCAGCGCGATGACTACTATAGCTCCGACTCCTATGGCGATCATCATCCTTCTTCGATTCGACTTGCGTGCCGGCGGGCGTCTGAAATTCTGCATCTCATTTTCTTCAGATGCCTTCCGATCTGAATCAGTTGGTTTCTGAGACATGATGGGTTCCTTGGACACCCGTTGTCATAATCTTGCTATCACCAAACTTTGAGAATGACGGGAACAGTTCGTTGGCCGTCGTCGCAGGATGATATTCTGAAAGTGAAACCCAATCGAAGCTTTCTTTCGGCGAACGTCTCGGAATTTGAATGCTGATCCTGAAGAACCGCAACCCCCCAGAGGCGCTTCCAGCTCTCTCGAACAGATTAATTCTGTTCAGAAACACGAGAGTCAAGTTAGCAAGAATGGATAAGGACAGTAAACCTGCAAAGCGCCTAATTCGGTAGCTTGAATCTAGCCGCCGACCAAAGTAGCGATGAAAACGATGTCGTCTTCATTCATCAGGTAAGGATCGCCGGACACACCTGTTCCATTGATCAAAACCTGCATCAGCGCCATTGCCTGTAATGCGGGATTATCCTTCCGGAGTATGCCTTCTAGATCTGAAAGTTTAGAAGGGGATTGAATTCTGACAGTCTCCGATGTCTTTTCGAGGAAATCTGACATCCCTACGTACCGAACATTAACGTCAATGAACTGCCTGTCATTACGGCCGGAAATTGCTTGCAACGTCGGTCTGGATAAGACGTTTGCCAAACTCCCCACTCCTACGACTGCCGCAGCAGCTCCGACGGGCAAGATTAAGAGCTTCTGCAGAGCTTTCCTTCGTGTTAATTTCTCTTCAGAATCCAATAAATGTTCGAGAGAGGATCGGGCTTTCGATATAAATGCCTGCCTAAGTTTGTTTGAGTGCGTTTACAAAGGGGTCTCTTCGGTAGGTTACTTGAAGGCGAAGGACCAAACAGCTGACTTTCAGGCCGCACCAGTATAGGATCAGACGGAATTGGGCATGTTGAAGCGATTTCCTTGAGATTTGGAGTGTTCCCTATCTTGAGTTCAGATGATAGAACTTATTGAATCGAAAGAAAATCCAGACCTTGGCAGACTATTTCTCGCCCAGAAGAAATCTTTTCTTTGCTTCGTTTACGTAGTCGGGCAACTTGTACGATTTCTTTAGTTCAAATTTTAGTCCCAGATTAGAGTAAAGAGATCTGGCACAGTTTTCTTCGATGAGCTTTGCACCAACATCAAACATTCGTTCGAGCGCTTTCGTGTAGGTCATAATATCCTTTGTCGCGATCGAGGAATCAAGGTAAAACTCGACCGACTTCGCAGTGTCTCGCCCAACGACACTAACAATTCCTTCATGTAATGATTGGCTCAATATCGAGTTGAAGCCGCCGCTCCTCGTATCAGGTCGGGACATCACTTAGCTTCCCCCACCAGCTGGTTTTTTCGCCTCCCTGCTCCAGTTCGGAGGAATATTTCCAGTGCTCGAAATCACTCGATAATATCGAAATAGCA
>JASHPO010000107.1 GCA_030038075.1 Nitrososphaerales archaeon
AATCATCTATCTAGATAAGTACAACCTGTCCATTGGTTGCGAATTGACTTGACAAAATCCAGACCTCCCCTTTGTTCAAAGGGGAACATTAAGACCATTGACAATTTTCGTCGAGTCGTTATTGGCACTCTTTCTCTGCACAATACTTATCGCCTACATTCACGAACTTAGGCTGGCTGAGAACTAAGGTAAACCAAACATTAGACACAAAGTCATGAGAATCGGTTACGTGTGAACCGAGCTCGTGGAGCTGCGCGCCCGCGATCATTGCGCAACCGAGCAAAATCACGATCAGCGCGAGGAATGCCTGCTTTCTTGGCAGAGCGATGTTTAGACTCAAGTAGAGAAAGAGGACTTTTCTGAGCCATGGCAAGTATTCCAAGAGCGTCTCAGCCCAGCTTCTAGGACGGCACGTGGTTGAGCGGCGGAAGCGAGCTCGACTTTTGTCATTGTTTTTTATTGGGAAAGACTCGTTGACGACGCGCTGTTGTTAGCCTCAACGGTGAAGTGAAGCAGGACTAATTGTCCCCAAGCATCACCAACGATGACGGTAACTGTTCCGACCGGAAACAGAACTTCCGGCGGCCAAGCGCCGACGTAGCCACCATTGAAGCTTATTGAGTAACGACTAACATACGAACTTGAATTGTTGCCGTGCGGATATATTACCAACTGCCCAGATTCCTGAGGACAGAGGTCCGTCGTTATCATAAAAGGTTGCAAAACCTGATCTCCATGGATGCTTGATACGTTGCTCATTGTAACATATCCTTCGAAAAATATGTAGTTAGTAACGAGAAAGCAAATGTTGCCATTTAAGAAAGGCAATACCCAGTCCGAATTCGGGTAGGACAGATCGATGTTGTTGCTACCAGCATTCGCGAGCCAGATCGATACATTGACGCCTTGCCCGTAGACAATTCTCGATGCATTCACAGAGACGTATAGCTCCAGCCCTGTAGTGGAGTTTACGACGTGGGCAGTGGTCGGAGCTTGAGCGGAGGTCGAAGAGAATAGGTTTGAGGACAACATGAAGTAGACAGCACCAGCTGCTGCGATAACAGCTACCACGCCCACTATCACGACCATTGACAGACCGGTCGTCGCTACTCTCTTTCCTGAAGCAGCTCTTTTGGGAGAAAAAGTCAAGCGCATTTAACCGCGCCCATCATTGAGAGCGAGAGTCTCTGATAAAAAAGTTTGGAAGAAATTCGAGAAAGTTCTGCGATAATGCAGTTGTGGTTTCAGCAAATTTCCGGCAGCTAGTACTATTCTCAATCAACTCTCGCTGAAAGAGTAATATCCATATGGGTTTGAAACGCTACACGTTCCTACTGTTTACCAAAGCTGAGAATATTTTGCCAGTGATAAAAACCAAGCGTGAGGGAATTCAGAAACGATTATCACAATGTTATTGATTCGCTTTTACGGCAGATATTGAGCAGCGATAATCAAAAGAATGATACGGTTGACCAGTTGGTTCTCGACATCAAAGCTCTAGTTTTACTTTCTGAGAATGACGAAACACTTTCTCGGGCTATACGGGATAATATTACCGACTCTCACGATGAGCAGGTCATCAAATTCATGTCGCTTATCCAGCCGGCAAAAAAGCCTTTCAGTCGTCGCGGTATGTTTCTGACCGCCCTCGGAGAACTCGTCCTTGCGTCTTTTCTCACCATCGCTGGGATATCATTGCTGGCTCCTTCCATAATGGGCCTGCAGTCCCCTCACCAGCTACTAGCATACTTCACAGAACTGATCAACGGGATTTCTCCGGCTTCGCTATCAGATCCCTTGATACCGTTCCTGGATTTTCTGTTTGCCCTCCTTCTCCTTTTCGGCTCCTTCTACCTGCTCCGGCACTCTTCCGTCGAATTGAAGGAATCAGGGTTATCGTAAGGCGTCCAGATTGGCTTCGACCCCCTGGATCGAGGGCGCGATTTTACTCAAACGGCTCTCCGCAGTTATCGGAGGTGCTATCGTAATTCTTTCGTTGAGCTACTTTGTAAACGAATCCGGATATCTCCTTTCCACAGGATTTCCCGGCCTTGCGGATATCATTATCATAGTTTCTATTCTGGGCGCTCTGCTTTCCGGAATTGCGCTTTTAGCGGAACTTCCGAATTCCCTGCGAGTCAGATTCCGACGAGTGTCTGTTCGTCGTAATCCAGAGAAAGTCTACGGGTTCGGGACGATAGTCGCCATTGGCATCGGGGCAACTCTCGGCTCGCCGCTCTTCATTTTGATTCCGCTGAATGTGGTCCAGTACCAAATAGCTTCAATCGGGTCTTTAGTGTTAGCTACGATACTTTCGCTACTGATGGCAAAGATCTACGGAAGAAATTACGTGTTCACTTCGAAAAATAATCTTGACAGCGTCGGCGGCCCCGGTTTCTTGAAAGCGGCCACAGGAAAAAATAGTTTCAGATATTTTCTCAGCAGATTTTCCATGGCGGTGGGAAATACCGCACTGGCCGCCTATTCGGCGATTGTGTTTGTTCTCTTTGATTTTGAGGTACTGCCAGGCATTCTATCGGGCTACGGGATAACAGGTCTCGCTTCGCAGTTTTTTCTTTACCTAATCGCTGCTCTCTTTGTCGGATGGTTCATACTCAACTCGGTGTTCGAATCCCGGTTCATCCGTTTGATCGGCAGAATTCAGGTTATTTTTACCGGAATTTTGGTAGTTATTCTGGTATTAAACAGCGTGCGTTTGGGTGCTGTTAACTCTTGGAATTTTTCCGGCATACTCTCGACTGTCAATCTGCCTGGAGGAAACCTGCCGTATGCTCTGTTGATCAATACCGCCTATCTCTACCTGCTTTTCTTCGGCTTTCAGGAAATTCAGGCGATGGAACGGGAAGCTCTCGAAAAGTCAAGTATACCCGTACTGTCGTGGATCAAGAAGGATTTCACCCTAGAGAAAACGAAATACATTCCACTCGCAATGATTATCACCGTCGTAGTCGCGTCTCTGGTCAATATCTTTTATGCGCTTGCAGCCTACACCGCCCATCAGAGCCTGTCAGCGCTGCAATCCGTGCAGATTCCCGCCCTGTATTTGGCGAGGGAGGAATTGGGCCTGGGCTTTGAATCGAGCATGGCAGTTGCGTTTCTTCTAGCTACTTTCACGACCTTCGTCCCTGCGTTTCTGGCCGCGTCCAGGCATATTTCGAGCCTAGCCGAAGATGGATTCATGCCGCAGTGGTTATCGAGGGTATCGTGGATTTTTGTTCTAGTTTCTATCGGTCTACTGTCTATTGCTGGCGAAGGCTTTCTGGTGAACGTCACCGATTTCATGGTCTTGGTCAGCCTCGGGATGATTTCCTTATCTGCCATATGGTTGGTCAAGGGCAAGTCTGCTTTAGGGTCAGATTTTCTGCCGGTTCTGGTTGGGATCGCCTGTTTTGGAGCGGTGGCGGGAATTTATTTGCGCGACCCATCTGTCGCTGTATTCGGTTCGCTTGCGATCCTCATAGCCTATCTCCTGTTCGATGTCTTCGAGCTCGGTTCGATGGGCGTCGAGCTCTTTCTCGGAATCTTCAACTTGGTATTGTACACATTCTTGACGATCTACTCACATGGGTTCGTTTCGCAGAACTTTTTTCTGTTCAAGATGCTCGGCATACAACCCCTTTCTCCAAACGTGCTGGCGGAAATTATGGTGCTCGCGAGCGCGCTGTTGCTCGCCAATTATGTAGTAAATATCAGATTGCGTAGCCGCAAAGAACTGTTATCGCAATTTGCACCGCAGTAGATTCAAACCTTTAGCTCTACGCCTAAAATATTAGCGATCTGTAATGCATCCGAGCCTAGTACTTTCAACTTTTCGCTTACGGTGTCGCTGTCTAGGCTTTCATCGCCTCGCTTGTCACCGCCTGGTTTGATCGCGGCCTTTACATTGGGCGCGATTGCCTCCCAGGATTTCACGAAAAATTCTGCACACTCCAAGTTTTCAAGGATCGAGACGTTGTCGCACAATACCTTTGTCAGCGTGGTCTTTCTCTTTTCCAGTTCGTTTACTCCCATCCAAAGTCTTTCCATAAGTCGAACAAATGCATCAGAATCCAAGTGGACATTCAGACCCGGCTCAGAAGTAATGTCTGTGGTAACTCCACCAGAAGAATGTGACAACGATAGCGAGGTGTGGTCACCGTGTTTCGTGTAAACGAGTTTCAGCTTCGCGTCGCTGTCTTCGTCGGAAGACTCCACAATTAGGCTCGTATCAGTGGCTTCGGCGTCCGCCACCACGTAATGCTCAAGAGAACGAAAATCGGGCACTGGTTCCTTCTTTAGCCAGCTTCTTCCCAGCCCGATCGGTATTCTCAGGGTTCGATCAAGTACGCCCAGTCGACACTGGTTTTTGAAAAAGGAGTTCATCTTGGTATCGAGAGAAAACTCGTACTCGATATTGTCTTGACACCTGTACCTCGCGCTGGATGCGTAAGCACCGTTGCGCGAATCGACTCTTATGGTACGAGTGATCAATGGCAAGGGAGAAGTTGACAAAAAGGCTTCTACGCTCTTCACGGTCTTTGTCTTTTCGGAGTCGCGATCCGAGGTAAGGGCCGACAACTGTTTTTGGGTTTCCTGATTGATTCGCTGCTTCGTTTGATCAATTGCAGCAGAAACGAAACTAGCGACCTGTTTTGATAGTTCGTTGGCACGCGCCTCTCCCAAGACATCTTTCAACTTCGAGATATCGTCTGAAATGTCAAGCTTTAGCGTTTCAAGCGCGACGAGCCTCTTTTCTCCTTGCTCAGTCGCTTCGTCGATTTTCTTTTCGAGCTCCCGCGTTCTCTGGAGATATTGCATCGAGTCCACTAGACTCAGGAAGGCCTGTTTCACCGATTTCAATTGCGTCTGCGGTGAATAGCTTTGGCTCGGTAGCATCTAATTTCTGACCCTCTCAAGATGGTATAAACTTTTAGAATTTCGACTACCAAAATACATATCTCTATTTTTCCTAGCCTTTCGTCAAGGACATTCGACTCAACGCCTTGTAAAGAATCTAAATCAAAATTCAGTTACTTTCCACATTTGCAAATTGTTTCATTGGTTTCTTCCGAAAGATCCAGTTGAATACACTTCTGCAGTTTCTTCAAAGACTTGCTGAATTTGCTTGAGAGCATTATCCACATAGCATTGCTTCGACATCATCAAACCGTTCTCTCCCATTTTTTCAGAAGCTTCGGGGGAACTTAGTAGGCGCCCAAGCTTTTCCGAAAGTTCTACGTCATTTCCTCCAGTGAATGTGAATCCGTTGACCTCGTCGTGGACCAGCTCGGACACGCCCGCGCTCTGGCTCACAACGCACGGTTTTTTGTGAATCCAACCTTCAATTGCTGTCAAATTGAAACCCTCTATTTGAGAAGGAACAACGACAATATCTGATATGGAATAAATTGCATTTAGATTTTCGTGAGTTGTGTGACCCAGAAATGCGACCCTGTCATTCAATTTTAGCTCACGAACGGTTTCCTCCAAGTGTGCCCTCCACCGCGAAGACTTTGGATGGCCCAGACCTCCCGATGAACTTCCGGTGAAGCTCCCGTTCCCAACGAGCAGGAGCTTAAGATTGGGATATCTGCTAATCAATCTGGACAAAGCGCGGATCGCAACATCTTGACCCTTGACTGGATCCATTCGAGCCACGACCAGAAGATAGCGGTTCTTTGACTCCAGCGAAAATTTTGTCTTCGTCGAGTCTATGAGCGCATCCGTTGGCTTTGACCACACCGTCTCGTCGAGATAGGGACTAATTGCGTAGGCCTTACCTCTGTATCCGCTGTGAATCAATCCCTGAAGGTCTCTTTTCGTGCTAACGATCATCGCGTCAAATCCTTCAATATTCTTGAGGATCATCATTCTCAACCTGTCTGAAACTGAAACTAGATTGAATGGTATATGCCACTGAAGTATTGAAGGGGCAGAAGGCCCGATCAAGTTTCCCACATGAAGTTGTTGAAAATCGTGAACCCAGAAAATATCGATGTCTGAAAGCATTGATAACATCAGCTTGGAGCAGAGCCAATTGTAATTGACATACGCCTCGTAGTCAAGAGGACGAAACTCTGATTTTCCAAGCCCGTGAATTTCATTCCAGATTTCTTCTTTGAAATTGGCATATCGGGCAAGCTGTCTCTGTTCCAGCAATACGTTCTGAAAATTGATCCCAGCATACTGAAAGTTTGTGGGTGCGTTAGGCGCTAGTGAAATCCAGCTTACGCGAGTTACCAGACCATGCTGAAGCAATCTTTTCACGATGGGAAAAACCATCGCCGTCACACCTCCAGGACTAGAATCGAAATCGACGCCCTCTCTCAAACTGAGAAGGTCGAGAGGTTCGGCGATATACCCGTATTTTTCAAGCAATTCTGAATAGCTAAGCTTGAACCTGATCAGCGGCGTCTGTGAGTTTATGCACAGCCTGAAAGACTTTGGCAATGTATCCAATCCTTCGTTCTATTCACGCATCAGTTTTTGTGAACACAAAACCGAAACAAAAGCTGGATCATATTTAACAATAACATACCACTATCAAAATTATTCTTCTAAGCTATTCTGCCACTGGACCAGGTTTGAGGAACATTTTCACTGTTTGAATGGTTCGTCAGAATTTGATCTAAAGCAAACTATCATAGCAGGTAGTCGGCTGTAGTGAGGAGAGGCGCCGCGAATGATAGATGAAATAAGGCTGAAACAAATAGGGAAGGTGCACGCCCTGCTTCCGACGATGAAGTGAGGAAGAGAATCATTGGTGAATGTTGTTTTCATTTACTTTTGCAGAAAGAAGGCATGGAGTTTTGCTGGAGCTTCTATCTTGGGTGTATTGGGAGTAATTCTGAGAGTGGTCATTAGCACGAAACCCAGTCTTGAGGTCGGTGGCGGGTTTGCCGGTGGGTGTAACCGTCTTTTACATAGTCTCGGGATCGCTCGTCACCCTGAAGAACTATGAATCCGTTTTAGAATTGAAAAAATCTTAAGGCAAAAGAACCTACACGAAAGTCACGCCCTTCATTCGCTTGAGGTCTTCGTCACTGGTGTAAAGCTCCGCGCCGAGATGACGGGCCGTCGCATAGACGAGAGCGTCAGAGAAATGCAGATTGTGCTCCAGACTAAAATCTGCTGCCTCTAAAGAAATCGTCTGATCGACAGGAACGACTTTGGTTTGGCTCAACGCTACGACTGCTTCGAGGGCCTGCTCCTCTCCTTTGATCTGCTTTATTCGTTTGTATACATCATATAGAACGACGACGGATGTTATGATTTCCTCCTGCTTTGTCGAGTCAATAAGCTTGCTGTAATGCGACGCCTTGGGACCGTTAGTGAATCGCTCTATCCAGCCGTAGCTATCGATGCTAACTGTCAAAACCTATCTGACTCATCACGGAGTCCCTTCGTGTCAAGGCCCTGAATTATACCCTTAGTATCCTTGAGCGGACGCACTCGGACATATTGCAATATTCCATGCTTGACAATTGCAACCATCTTGTCACCCGGCTTGATACCTGCCTCTTCCCGCAACTTTTCAGGGATGACGACCTGATATTTCTTTGAGACCTTTACAGTTTCCATCGATTACCCAAACGTATTACAGATACGCTATCGATATAAATTTTACAAATCAAGAGGGCTATTGTCTAACAGAGCGAATGCTTCCTACGAGATAAAAAGCCGCGTAAACGGAGGACATTATCAGGAGCAGGGAAAACAGAGTTCTCTGCGCATAGTCAAACGAGGCGGTGAAGATGTAAATGCCGTAATAACCGATGTAAAGGAGAAATACATATCTTAATCCGAATCCCGCAGTGCTTGATAGAATAAAGGCGGCCCAATTCATTTTCAGAGTTCCAGCGGCCAGAGACGCTACGCTGTAGAAGAACGGTATGAAAGTTGAGATAAAAATCGAAAAGTTTCCGTGTTCGACTATCCATTTTTCTGCGACTTCAATGTTGTTTTCGGTAATCCGGATGTAGGACAACCCTTTCAACAGTAGCGGTCTCGCCGCAAGCCTGCCCGCGACGTACTCTATCGGAAACAAGGCACCTACAAGACACACAAAGAACGTTGTAACGGGGTTGAACAACCCTATCGAGGCAAGGTATCCGTACACCGGGACGACGATATAATCCGGGACGGGCGAAATGGCGAGAACGATGAACATGCCGAGGTAACCGGCTAACAGATACGGCGTGGATATGCCTTCCAGATTGGCGTAAGATGAGACGGTGTAGAAACGAAAGTAGGCGTTCAGTATCGCCAGAACGCTCAATGATATCGCGAATAGCGAAGTCACGAAGAGGTAATGGCCGTATTTACGCGCTCTTCCCCACTTTTCTCCGAACCCAACAACAGCTTTCCAAGTTGAGGCCAAAGTCTTCTTCTCAGAAGGCTTGTTGCTGTCGTTCACCGTATTCTCGGATTATGCATTAATCTCGCATCTAAATAGATCACCCGCGAAGGCCAGTTCTTACGATTTGAGTCAATTTCTTGGAAGATAAATCCTTACTGCGCGTGGGTTCTACGTTCGATACTTCGAGTTTCTTTGCCAGTTCTTCCAGATTTTCTGCTTCCGCCACGACGCGATCGTTTCTCAAAGCTTTGAATGTCAGATTAACCATGACATAAGATACACTCAGAATATGCATAAAGATTACGTAAATGTCGGAACGTGAAAACAGCGAGAAAAAATTGCGAGCGTGTCGGCATAACAGAACAGAACCCGCTCCTCCCTAAGGACGGTGGGGAAGACAAGACCTTAGGAATAAAATATACGATTGTCGTTTCATGATGGCCTATTCAAGCAATGTTGTCCTTTGTGCGAACTGCTTTGTCCTGTCGCCAAATGACCAACCACCTTCAGTGCTTACTGACTGCAGTCCAGGACCAGAGCGCCGACCACCTTTCCTTTTTTAAGATCGATTAGAGCATCATTTGCTTCTGTAAAGTTTCGCACAGAAACGGTACTTTCCAGCTTGAGACGTTGCGCTAGATCCAGAAACTCCTTTGCGTCCGCGCGTGTGTTTGCTTCGACGCTCATTATTTTTCTTTCTCCGAAAAGGTACTTGTCGTAATCTATCTCTGGAATTGGGCTCATGTGAATCGCCGCGATCGAAAGTGAGCCGCCCTTTTTCAGTTCTCGCAAAGCTTGTAGAACAACTCCGCCGACGGGGGCGAATACGACCGCGCCGTCAAGAGTCGGCCGAGTTTCCGTCTTCAGAAAATCATCGGTCAGAACAGTACCCGAAGCTCCGAGCTCTGCGGCGAGTTTGAGATGCGACGCGTTCCTGGAATATGCAACAGTCTCGTACCCGAGCTTTGCCGCGAGCTGCAGTGCGAGATGCGCCGAACCCCCAAACCCAAAGAAACCGATGCGACCTCCCGGTCTCGGGAGCGCAACTTTCAGCGCCCTGTAGCCGATTATTCCGGCGCACAGAAACGGAGCAAGTTTCCCGGTGTCGATTTCTTTCGGCAACGAGAATACGTATCCCTCTTCGCCGACTGCATACTGAGAATATCCGCCGTCAACGGTATATCCAGTGTACATTTTATTCTCGCAAAGATTTTCTCTCGACGTGATGCAGTATTCGCATTTGCCGCATGTGTGGTGTAGCCAAGGTATCCCGACAATATCACCTTCCGAAAGAGTACGAACACTTTTGCCGACCCGAACGATTTTTCCAACAATTTCGTGCCCGGGAATCACATGATGAACCGACAGAGGCAGGTCGCCCTCAACAACGTGCAGATCTGTGCGACAGACTCCACACTTGTCGACTCGGACAAGTACCTCGTTTTCTTTTGGTTGTGGAGACTCTACCTCTTCATATTCCAAAGGACGGTGCTCGACCTCCGAAACGTTCCGCAAAACCATCGCTTTCATTTTGGCAACCAGCCCTATAGTATATTCTCACAGTCGTAGTTCAGTTAATACTTTGCACGTTAGAGTATTTGGCACCGGCGATTTTGACCAGAAGTAGCGAACGCTAAGAAATTTCGAATTCGTTGTCATCAAGATCTTTCAATATCGCATATTTTCCCCAGCTGGTTGTTGTAATCTCTTCTGAAAATTCGACTCCATTTTTCACAAGTTCATGATAGGTTCTTTCCACTTCATCGGGATTGCTCGCTGGAATTAGGTGACCGCTCTCACTGTCCTTGCGCATCTTGACTTCCCCACAATGAAGCCATATTCCAGTTCGACCTCCCGGGCGATCCATTTCCCAAACATCACATTTTTCGCAAAGATGTAAAAGAAACAGAGACCCCTTCGGTTTGACAAAGACAGTATGCCCATTGTTTTCAACGATTTCGAAACCCAGTTTGTTATGATACCATTCGGCAGATTTCTTTGCATCACTCACGAGGATTGCGACCGATACCACTCCGGTTATCATTTCTTATCTAGACCTCTTGAGAGAATTAAGGTTACACGCGCTCCTATTTTTTGCTTACGAGTTTTGCGTCAAGCAGCGCTGTGGCTCAAGTCTCCGTCAGTATCGCTCTCTGACCTTTTTACTCGTAGCGTATTCAATAGAGTTCCAGCCCAAGTACTAAAGAGCCAGTTCGAGAAAACTCTCCCTGTTCAGGATAAATCAGTCGCATGCCAACCGATCCGATATGTGGGATGTTCGTCGAAGAGTCGCCAGACACCTTGCATGCAACAGTCAACGGGACTACATACTATTTCTGCAGCAAGTCGTGCCTTCAAACTTTCGTGGCGCCGGAACTTGAGCTAAAATTTCTGAAGAGAAATGTTGCACTGAGCTTAGCTCTTGGCGTTCCCATCCTTCTCTTGACATATTCTGCTCTCCCGAAATCCATTCTTGTCGGATGGGTACTGGTGGCTCTAGCTACTCCAGTTCAATTCATTGCGGGATGGCAATTCTATCAGGGGGCATGGAACGCGATCAAGATGCGGTCATCGAACATGGATTCTTTGATAGCGCTGGGAACTTCTGCCGCGTACTTTTACAGTCTCGCCTACGTTCTCTTTCCAAAGCAGTTTCCGTTCGGAGGCTTGTACTTTGATACATCCTCGATAATTATCGCCCTAATTTTGATCGGGAGACTACTCGAACAAACTGTAAGAGGAAAGGCAACAGACGCAATAAGAAAGCTTGCGGCGCTACAGCCTCGAACTGCCACTCTGATACGACCGAATGACACGGAAGAAACTATTCCAATCGAAACGGTCGTCGAGGGCGATATTTTCCTCGTCAGACCAGGAGAAAAGATCGCGACCGACGGAGAGGTGGTCGAGGGTCACTCGGCGGTGGACGAGAAACTTATCACCGGCGAAAGCATTCCAGTTGAAAAGGCGAAGGACGACAAGGTAATCGGGGGAACGATAAACAACTCTGGTATTCTGAAAGTTAGAGCGACTCGCGTTGGACAAGACACAACCCTTGCAAAGATTGTTCATGTCGTTCAGGAAGCTCAAAACTCGAAGGGACCCGTAGAGCGGCTGGCAAACACAATCGCCGAATACTTTGTTCCGATTGTGATCGCAGTTGCTCTGTTGTCATTCGCGCTCTGGGTCGGAATTGCAGGGAAGCCGGTTAGTTTTGCCTTTACAGTAGCCGTCGCTGTTTTGATCATTGCGTGTCCCTGCGCTTTGGGGCTCGCGACTCCCACCGCGATAGTTGTGGGCGCTGGAAAGGGGGCTGAAAACGGCATCCTGATCAAAGGTGGCGAGTATCTCGAGAGGACCCAGAAGGTAGACACCATCGTCTTTGACAAGACAGGCACGTTAACGAAGGGGAACCCTTCCGTCAGTGATGTTATTTCGCTCTCACTTTCTGAAAAAGATATCGTCAGATTTGCGGCGATTGGTGAGAAGCATTCGGAGCATCCTCTTGCCTCGGCAGTCTTGAAGTATTATGAAGAATTATTTCCAAGCGAAAAAATTCCAGAGCCAGATTCATTTGATTCGATCACAGGGCAGGGCGTCCGGGCCTTGTACGGCGGAAATGAGATTCTTTTCGGAAACTCGAAATTAATCGAAAACAAATCAATTGATACCAATGAAAGGACACGGGCTCGCCTCGAAGAACTGCGAAAGGAAGGAAAGACGACCATACTGCTGGCTCTAAACCACAAGGTTGCAGGAATTATCGCAGTGGCGGACACGCTCAAACCATACTCTGGAGAAACAGTTGCATCTCTCCAAAAGATGAAGATAGATGTGCTGATGATTACAGGAGACAACGGAGAAACCGCTTCAGCCATTGCCAATCAACTCGGAATCAAGAAATACTTTGCCGAAGTCGTGCCCGAGAAAAAAGGTGAGCTCATAAAGAATCTCCAGGAAAAAGGACGAAAGGTCGCGATGGTGGGGGACGGAATAAATGATGCCCCCGCCTTGGCTCAGGCTGACGTAGGCATCGCCATTGGATCAGGTTCTGACATCGCGGTCGAAACTGGAGGACTCATTCTCATGAGGGACGATCTTAGGGACGTTGTCGCGGGCATCCAATTATCCAGAAAGACGATGGGCAAAATCAAGCAGAATCTTTTCTGGGCTTTTTTCTACAACATTGCTTTGATTCCGGTCGCAGCGGGCTTGCTCTATATCGTCGTTGGTGTGTTGCTAAACCCCATACTCGCGGGGGGCGCGATGGCGATGTCTTCAGTCACTGTGGTCACAAATTCTCTTACACTAAGACGATTCAAGCCCAAATTCTGAGACTAGTTCTTCGGATGTCCGTACTTGTGAGGATCTGCTTCAAATTTGCTCTTGCACGAAGCCGAACAGAAGTAGAAGGTCTGTCCTTCATGTACCGATTTTAGGCTACTCTTCTTCTCGTCTACCATCATTCCGCAAATAGGATCTTTCATCAAATCTGGTCAACTACTTCACATTATCACGACTACTTGGTGAAATATTTTTCGGGAAAACTTGGATATCACATACGACGACCAGAATTAAAGACAATCGGAGATTTTTTTAAGAGGTTATGTTCGCTGTCGAGCCGCCGACCGTTGAACTACAGCAAGCGTGAACACAGAGATTAGAGGAAAAGATTCGGGGAATTCCTTGCCTTTGTCAGATATTTCGACCGTAGCAGAGAAGCTGAACATTGATCAAGGATATTTGAAGCGGTATGGCAAATTCGCGGCAAAGCTCGACCTTGAAGCAATTCCCTCTGCCCAGAAATCAAGAGGAAAACTGATTCTTGTCAGCTCAATGACAGCAACTCCTGCGGGCGAAGGAAAAACGGTGACTTCGATCGGGCTTTCTATGGCGCTGAATCGTTTGGGACGCAGTGCCGTGGTCTGCCTGAGACAACCGTCGCTGGGGCCGGTGTTTGGAGTGAAAGGAGGCGCGGCAGGCGGAGGAAAATCAACCGTCGAACCCATGCAGGAAATCAATCTCCGTTTCACAGGTGACATTGACGCGATAGGCGCTGCTCACAATTTACTCTCCGCGATGCTGGACAACCACCTCTTCCATGGGAACGCCCTTGCCATCGACCCACGCACCATCGGTTGGAAGCGCGCTATGGACATGAACGAACGTTTCCTACGTCACACAGTGATAGGGCTTGGAGGAAAGAACAACGGCGTACCCAGAGAAGACGGATTCGTAATCACCGCAGCATCAGAAGTCATGGCAATACTTTGTATGGCCAGAGGCTATGACGACCTCAAGCAGAGACTGGGAAGAATAATTGTCGGATACTCGAGGGAGAAGAAACCAGCCAGAGCTATCGATCTCAAAGCATCAGGCGCTATGGCTGCTATTTTGAAGGATGCGATGAAGCCGAACTTGGTTCAGACTGCTGAGGGTTCGCCCGCGCTGATTCACGGAGGACCGTTCGCAAATATTGCTTTGGGTACCTGCAGCCTCACGTCAATATCCCTAGCATTGAATCACGCGGAGTTTGCCGTGGTGGAAACGGGGTTCGCAACGGATCTCGGGGCAGAGAAATTCTTTGATGTAGTCTCGAGAATCGGCGGTTTTCAGGTCGATTGCGTCGTCACCGTTTCGTCAGTCAGATCCATTGCGAGTCACGGAAGAAATATTGCGCCAGCTTTACTCGAAGCAGACAAGGATACAAAGAAAAAGCTTCGCGACGGACTCGATAACCTAGGAAAGCACATTGAAAACATTCGAATGTTCGGAGTCGAGCCGGTCATAGCGATAAACAGGTTCGCGGCAGATACCGAAGAAGAATTACAGTTAGTAAAGGACTTTTGCCAGAGTCAGGGTGTGTCTTTCGCAGTTTCTACAGCTTTTACAGAAGGAAGCGCGGGGAGCCTTGAACTCGCCGAAAGAGCAATCGAAGCTTGCGCAAAGCCCCATACCAATAAACCGGTATATTCATTCAAAGATAGCATTCAACTGAAGATAGAAAGGATCGTTACCCTCGTTTACGGAGGCGACAAGGCGGATTACGAACCTGAGGCGATGGCGGGTATTCGCCAGGTCGAGGCCTTCGGACTTGACCTGCCAATATGCATGGCAAAGACACAATTCTCACTGTCTGACGATCCGAAAAAACTCGGACGCCCGAGAGGTTTTACTGCTACAGTCAGGCGGACAGATTTGGCTGCGGGTGCGGGATTTCTAATCGCTCATCTCGGAGACATTGTCTCCATGCCGGGCTTGCCGGTTCATCCCGCCGCGGAGAATATTGACATAGATCAAAACGGCGCGATAACAGGCGTGTACTGAGGTATCGACTACCCAATGAACCCTTTCAAGCTGCGTACGGCCTCGACAGCCACTTCTATGGCATCCTCGATACCGGCATCTGCCCTAAAGTCGTCGGTCATTCTGTTCCCAAGAACCGCGAAGATAGCTCCCGTTTTCAGTCCGAATAATCGGCCCAAAGTGAAGAGTGTTGATGACTCCATCTCGAAACACAACACCTTCGCCGCTTTGAGGTCGGAGACGAGAGCTCTAGAGTGAGCGGGGAAATAATTCTTGAAACTCGGCCTTCCCTGACCCGCGTAAAAGGCGTCGGTTGAAGCGGTAATCCCAGAAACGCAGTTTTTCTTGAGGTTCGCCGCCGCTTCCTTTAGGGCGATTACAACTTCAGGTGTCGCCGAGGCGGGATATCCATCCATAATGTACTGCCTTGTTGTTCCGTCCAGTCTTACCGCAGAATCTGCGATTATCAAAGAACCGACTTTTGAAACTGGATTGATCGCTCCACAGGTCCCAACTCTTATCATAAGCTCAACGCCGAGCCTTGCGAGTTCTTCAACTGCGATCGCAGCTGCCGGACCTCCAATTCCGGTGGAAATGACAATTATGTACTGGCTGTCAATGTAGCCTCCATATGTCGTGTATTCTCTATGCGAGGAGATTGGCTTTGCATGCTGGAAGTGCCTTGCAATGCGGGGCACTCTATCAGGATCTCCTGGAAGTAGGGCAATTTTGCCGACATCCTGCTTTCTTAACGCGATATGATACAGTCTGCCTTTGGAATCCCTAGGCTCCATTGCCAATTCTATTGACTCTCCTCGAAGTCATTCATGATCTCCTGATTATGCGATTTTTCACATGAATATAGGGCATACGATACCGAGTTCGTTTGGATTCTGTCCACCGTGATTATCTGGTTTGCACCATAGGCTAGGCTTCCCGGACTTCGATTATGCAACCGATTTCCACGTAAACTTGCCTTGCAAGATCAGTAGCAAATTCGTCTAAAAGTCATGCAAACTACTTTTCTATTCCGGGATCGAACCAAAGTCGCAAAAACCTCTTCTCTGATTCACATCCGAAAATTACAAGGTGTAAAAAATGCAGTACAAGTGGGTAGCTCTTACCGTAACCACCGTTGGAACACTGATGGCTGGTGTAGACACGCGAATAGTGATCATTGGCATGCCCACCATCGCCCGTGAACTTAACGCCAACCTTCAATCAATCATCTGGGTAACCCAAGCCTACATTCTCGCCAGCACTATTGGTCTCCTGTTAATCGGAAGGGCTACCGACATTATCGGACGGGTTAAAATCTACAACCTCGGTTTCATAGTTTTTACAGTAGGCTCGGCTTTTTCGGCCTCGTCCTTCTCAGTGCAAGAGCTCATCGCCTCGCGCGCAGTGCAGGGAGTCGGTGCAGCGATGATCCTTACGAACAGCTCCGCGATACTTACCGACGCTTCTCCCGAGAATGAGCTAGGAAAGATTCTCGGCATTAACCAGATCGCCTTCAGAGTTGGCTCCGTAATGGGTCTAACACTTTCCGGAGTTATCCTCGCCGTTACCGATTGGCGCGCCCTGTTCTACATCAACATCCCGATTGGCATCTTCGGCACTGTATGGGCTCATCTCAAACTGCGAGAGATCGGAACAAGAGACATTGCAAGGAAAATGGATTGGACCGGCCTTGGACTGTTCACCAGCGGGCTAACGCTTGCAATGGTCGCAATTACCTTCCTGAGTTACGGCATCTCGGGCGATGGAATCGGCGCGCTCCTTCTCATCACTGGTTTTCTCTTACTTCTGCTCTTCGTCAGGGAAGAGATGAGAAAGAAAACACCGTTGCTCGACCTAAGTCTCTTCAAGATACGACAGTTTGCGGCAGGAAACTTTGCACAAATGATGAACGCGCTCGCCTGGAGCGGCGCGATTTTACTCACGTCCTTTTACCTTCAGGTCGTTCGGGGAGATTCACCACTGATAGCCGGACTATCCATACTACCGCTCGACGCGGCTTTCGTGGTCATCGGACCCATAAGCGGAAAATTATCCGACAAGTACGGATCTAGACTACTTTCAACCATCGGTCTTGCTGTGAGCAGCACGGGCTTTTTCATCCTATCAACGATTACAAGCGCGACAACCTATCCGGTCCTCGCGCTGGTCTTCGCTTTTCTGGGGATTGGTAACGGAATGTTCGTTTCGCCGAACATCAGCGCCATAATGGGCTCTGTCCCGCAAAATAGAAGAGGCATCGCGTCAGGATTCAGGCAAACCACATTGAACATTGGTCTCACAGCAAGCTTGGGTATCGCCGTTCTTTTGCTCAGCCTTGTAGTTCCATACAGTACTCTGACTGGTCTGGTTACGGGCACTGTAACTACATTGCTCCCGGTAGCCAAAGCTCAATTTCTCAACGGCTTCAAGACGGCAGTCCTCGTGCTAGCTATCCTGAACACTATTGGAATAGTGCCCAGCGCGTTGCGAGGCAAGCCGATGCATAATCTCGCAGAGGGAGAAACGACTCCTCCAAGCGAAGTTGCGGAGTGAAAGCAATAGACGAAAATCCACAAACTCGGGCA
>JASHPO010000108.1 GCA_030038075.1 Nitrososphaerales archaeon
CGATTACAACATCCATGGAAAGACAAACTGCTCTCGAGAAAGTATCTCCAACAGGAGATGAGGTTTCGCACAATTTTACAAGATCTCTGAGTTGCTCTTCAGTTTTCAGCCGAAGGGGACACTAAAGTCAGTTGATTGGTTGGGCCCAGCGTGGCCGCTTTTCCTATTTGCGTATCTCAATACTTCTACAAACATGGCTACGCCCAGAATGGCAGAAGAAAGATAAAGCACATCAGCATTCGTGAACCAAGCCAAGCCCGCCAGCACTTGAATGTCTGACGCGTGCATATTGAACTCCGAACCGTCGAAAAAGAAAATTTCAAGACCCAATGGAAGAATGGCCAGCGAGGTAATTTCAAACGCCCGAAGTACGGAGATTCCAATTCCACTCTTTTGAAATAAGAATAAGGAGAATACAAAGATTGCCAGGGAGAACAAAACAACCTCAGCATCGATGAAGTACTTCATTGCGAGTGAGTTAGAGGAACCAAAAAAGGGGAATCCGGCCCCGCCGCCACCGTTAAAGCCAACGTTAAATCCGCCGCCGCCAAAGAAGCCCCCTCCACCAAAATGGCCACCACCATTGTAAGCGCTCTTTGATGCTAGATTCGTAAAGAAAGAGGAGAGCCCGGGTATAGCAAACTGGATTTTTACGAAGTCATTGACCTCACTTACGAGGAAAGAACGTAAAGGAGTACTACCCCCACCGGAGAGGAATCCTCTTCCTAACGCGGCCCCTACGTGCGACGTCCATGCAAAGTAAAAATTGAGCTGTATTATGAGGAAAGATAGCACGCCAGCAAGAGCAAAGATTCGCACCGAGACTTTTTTGGATGAACTCAATCCACGAAAACTCTCCTCCAGAGAGCTGGATACATCAACGCCTTCGACAAAGTGAGTAATTAAGATTGATGTTCAACTGTACGTTCTTGATGACGTGCAACGAATACTATTAGCAATGGTGCGCTTTTGCAATGACTGGAGATTAACAGAGCGCGTCGGGCAAGTTATAATGTACTATTCTTCGGTCCAGGAATTGAAGACCCTATGGACTCTCCTCATTTCTTGTTTAGAGATCTAGGACGGCATCAATTGTTGACTAAATTCTCAAGCTGTGCGAAAAGTTTCGCAATCGTTACCGTAACAAAGCAAGTCCGGGATGACTGATTAACCCGTGCTACTGCCGAAAATGTCCGAGAAGATTGACATCCTGCCGATAGCCCGTGTCCATAATGTCTGAAGTATTCATGGGACCCCAGCCTGTCCCGATTAATTCTCCCGTTTTTCCAGCGAACTATTTTCCAAATTCTATGACTGCTTTGATCTCTTCCTGACTCTGCGGGGTGTAGGCATTTCCGAATTGCTCGATTCCTACGCTCGTAGTGATCATTTTTTCCAAGAAACCATTCCATCTTTTTCTAATTGCGAGCAGATCCTTAACGCCCTGCGTAAAATACGACTTGTTCGCATTGACCGAGCCGAATTGGATGCGATTTCCTAGGACGAGGTTCGTGTATATCTTTCCAGCGTCCTCGGTCTCTTGCTCGTGCATGTAGACTCCAAGATACGAGACGACCCCGTTTACACCAGTCAAATTTTGAGCTTCGAGGGCGACCCCAGTATTGCCGGTTAATTCGAATACGATGTCGTACTTATTTTCTAGCGAGCTCAGAGGCGAAACTTTGGAGTTGATGTACTTTGATCCCGTTTGTTCCACAAGTTTTGCCTTGAGGCTTTCCTCGGATCTAGTCGCTACGGTATCAACATCCAGTCCCTTTACGCGAAGCAGTGCGGTTGCGAGAAGTCCAACCGGACCAGCTCCAAGAACAAGAATTTTCACGGGCTTCCACTTTTTCATCCTGGCCTTCTGCATCAGGAAAGTTTGGAGCATCCCTTTTTCGACAATGGTCATAGGTTCGAGGAGTACTCCGACATCGCTTAACGATTCTGGAAGTTTCACCACGAATGACGCGTCGGTAATTGCAAATTCTCTAGCAAACCCGTGCAGGCCCTTGATTCCATGCTCAAAATAGTGACCAGTTAGACACATGTCGGACTCGCCCGCTTTGCAGTTTACGCAATTTTCAGGGCAATTTCGTCTGACAGTGGGAACTACTAGATCTCCTTTTTTGAAACCGCGGACGCTTCGACCGAGCTCAGAAACTCTTGAAAGAGATTCATGACCCAACACAAGGTAGTTATCTCCGGCTGGAGCTTCGCCATAAAACCCGCTTATGATGTCGCGATCGGTGCCGCAGATGCCTACTTTCTGAACCTTCAGGAGAATTTCATTTCTCGCCTGCTTGGGTACGTCTTGGTCCTGAATTCGCAACGAGTCTTTCATCATTGGAGTTACGGCGATCGCTTTCATGGAGTTTCCTTGTCACCTTGTTTCTAAAAGAGTTGCTTGCATGCGAATAATGATACGGGAAGATTATCGGTCCAATAAAGAGTCCCTTGATTGCGTAGATGTATGTCGTGATTTTAGCTGATGCAAGCGCAGATAGTGGGAGTCAAATGGATGGGCTCACTTTCTACACAGGTATTTCCTTTCTCGCAATCACAGCTAAAAGTACAATTGTTACTACAAGATTTATCGCCAGAGCAAGCCAACTAGGAAGCAAGTTTAGTACAAGCGTTGGAACAACCTCCATCCCTGCGGGGAGGCTGGGAATTTACCAATGAACGCGATTGAGGCGGGGATCGCATAAACTACTATACCAAGGAGAACGAGTGGCCCTAGACCTATCCACGCAAAGCGGAAGAACAAATAAGTAATACAATACTCATGAGTATTACTTCCCAGGGAGCATTACCCAATGTCCGAAGCCTTCGTAACAGTTACTAAAAAGACAAGCCACGATCCAAAGTCAATGCGCGACAGACACCAAATCGGCTGGAGAGCGCTGGTCGTGGATACAAAGGATGGGATATTCATGAAGTCAATTCCAGATCCATCGATGGAGAATGGCTCGCTTAAGGGCTTTTCAAGAGCAAAAGCTCGAAAGAGATCATGCATGAAATCAGACAAGACGAAAGAAAGCATGAAACTAGGCGCCGCAGATGAAGAACATAGTGTTCGACACTCAAGCGTTGCGTTCGCCGCTGCGACAGCGATCAAACTCAATGGAGTTCTAGTCACAGGCGCCGACAATGAGTTTGATAGCATCACCGATCTAAAGATCGAGCGCGTGCATGACTAGCCCCACCGTCGGTCGAATCATACGGTCGGATAGTGAGCGACAAATTGTCTCTATCACAAACCGGATAACGTCTATGTTTTCCAAGGTACTGCTAGACCCGAAGAGATGAGGTGAGCCAAGATGAGTCTCGTTGGATTTTTTACCTCCAATATTTACATGTCTATAGAGGGCGGCCAGTCTCTTTCAGACCCTTCCACACTGAAAATAATCCACTCGGCAAAGTGTTTGTCACCCAGAGAATTCACCTTCAACCAAGTTTGGACGAGTTCCTAATCCCAATGAAAAATATCGCGGCTCCAGGACTGGTTTTCGCTATCGCTGGAGCCGCCCTCGACTTTGCCTCAGGATACTTCGTCCTCAGCGACTCCATGATGAGCACCAACAAGATGGGCGCGATGATAGATGCATACACTACATCAGGGATAGTCTGGGGAATTAGACTCTTTGCATTAGGAGTTTTACTCCTCGTTACAGCTCCCGTGACTCTAACCTCACCAGGGGTGGGTCACATAGGTATCTTCGGCGTTCTGATGATAGTTTACGGTATCATAATGTTGTTGGTCGGTAGTGCAATGTCTTTACGCGTAACGCCGATGATGAACGGGATACTTTCGAGCCTAGGAATATTTGTAACACTGGCGGGAATCAGCCCTACACCTGTGATCGGAGCTCTGATCTCTGGAGGCTCGGTATTATGGATAGCCTTTGGACCGATAGATACCGGCCACTTAAGGACAAAGGATATGGCCAGGTGAGCTCTCGCTATTGTCTTTTGGTGAGAAAAACAATGGAAGACGAGTTCTTCCTAGCCACGTTGGATCGTAGCATATTTCGAAAGAAATAAGGTTTCCAGAGAAATCAAGGCTGAAGCTTGCCATCTGTACATGGAAGGGTTGTCACTGCGTGCAATTGGGAGGAGATTCCATGTTTGCAAGGAGACTGTCAGGAAGTGGATCCTGAAGTTCGAAGAAGCTTTTGCAAGGAAAAAGCTTGCGAGCAAGAAGGAGAGAGACGTGATTCTACTGGATGAGACAAAGGTGAAGAGAGATGGCAGGATGGCATACGTTACAATATGCCTAGATCTCGAACGAAGAGAGGTCGTCTCCTCGCTCGCGAGCAGATCGATATCATCCCTCTCCACAATCAACGTGGTTAGAGAGGCACTGAAATCGTGCAGGAATACTCCGATTGTGATCACGGATCATGCGCCCTGGTACAAATACGCGTTCCAGTCACTCGGGTTGTGTAACATCCAGAGGACGTTCAGCTTCAGGAACTACATTGAAAGATGGTATCGCACCCTCAAGCAGAGGACGCGACGGTTTTACAATAATTTTCCAATCAAAGATCCTTCACAAGCTATCGAGCGGATAGGGAGATTTCTACACCTGTTCGCCTACTGGTACAATCGGATGAGACCTCACGAGACACTCAGATGCGTTCCAGGGGACGTAAAGTAGACGGTATC
>JASHPO010000109.1 GCA_030038075.1 Nitrososphaerales archaeon
ACCAAGTTCGCGAGAAAGAGTCTTCAATCTCTTGTAATTTTCACCCGATGGAGGCCTCGTTTTGAGCCATCTAGGCTTTGCAAGAGTGGACTCCATACGCAAACCAATTTTCCTCGCTGAATATATCACGATTTGGGCGGATAGTTCGCAACATTCATAATCAGCGGATTCCGGAACATTCGAAAAAGCGCTAGACTCGAATGGGACAGATTAACATCAAGACCGAGCCACCCGGGCCAAAGGCAAGGAAAGTTGTCAACGAGACGAAGAAGATCTTATCCCCGTCGATTGCGCGGAACTATCCTCTCGTGATCGAATCGGCGCACGACTGCATCGTCAAGGACGTTGACGGCAACACCTACATCGATTTCAATGCGGGAATCGCTACTCTCAACGTCGGCTCGACAAATGAATCAGTGATTAAAGCTGCGTCAGAGCAGCTGAAAAAATTCACACACTATTCCTACACGGATTTTTATTATGAGAATATCAACGACTTGGCGGAAAAACTGGCCGATATATTTCCGGGAGAAAGGAAAAAGCGCCAAGTCTTTTACGGAAATTCCGGCGCTGAAGCAAACGAAACCGCTCTAAAGCTTGCCCGGTTTGCTACGAAAAGACAGCGAATAATCGCGTACACGTCAGCATTCCACGGAAGAACGATGGGAACGGTGACACTTACCGCTAGCAAGCCTGTTCAGGTCAGGGGGTTCTCGCCGCTACTGCCTGGAGTTGAGCACGTTCCATACCCGTATTGCTACCGCTGTCCCTTGAAGCAAGAATACCCCGATTGCGGCTTTGCGTGCATCGACTACATCCAAGATCAGTATTTTGACAAATTTGTTCCACCAGACGAAGTTGCGGCGTTTTTCATCGAAGCTATACAAGGAGAGGGCGGCTACGTAGTCCCTCCCGACGATTACTTTCAGGAGCTCTTCAAGCGGTTCAGAAAGTACGGAATCCTGTTTATCGTCGACGAGGTCCAATCCGGAATGGGGCGAACGGGCAAGTGGTTTGCCATAGAGAACTACAAGGTGACTCCAGACATGATCACGGTCGCGAAGGCACTTGGCGGAGGACTGCCCATCGGCGCATGCGTGGCCGACTCTAGCCTGATGACGTGGCAGCCTGGGTCTCACGCCAGCACATTCGGTGGAAACCCTGTATCAGCCGCAGCTAGCCTCGCGGTAATTGATTTCATCGAGAAAAATGATCTCCTCGGAAATGCGAGGAGGCAGGGTTCATACATGCTCAAGGTGATGAACGAGTGGAAGGACAAGTACGAGATCCTAGGGGACGTTCGAGGAAAGGGGCTGATGATTGGGCTCGAAATAGTCAAGGACAAGAAATCAAGAGCATTTGCCCCCGAACTCGCAAATGAAATCGTCTCGCAAACGTGGAAAAGGGGCGTACTTTTGATCACCGCCGGCAAGTCCACGATCAGGATTGCTCCCCCGCTCACTATCACAAGGGAACTGGTTGACGAAGGGCTAGCAGTCCTGGAAGACTCCTTAAGGACGGTCAATTCGCTCCGAAAGTAGTCATTTTTTCTCCGCGACGAAATAAAGGCTCGGAGAGCCCTGCCTGTATTCCTTGAAAGGACCGGAGAGGACTTCGAGGACTGTAAAACCGGTTTCTTCGAGCAGCGATTCGAGATGATTTCTCGAATAAAATCGCAAGTTCATCTTATCCGTCAACAACTGCGAAACGCCTCCGCTTTCGACGAGGTAGTAAGCGTGCCAGTCGACAGTGTCTTTCGATGATCTAGTGCTGAAGTTCACCCGGACGACTGAATCCTGGCCGTCTGGGAAAAAAGAGTCTATGAACGGCGTATTCAGTAATTCTTCCTTTATTCCATCTGAGTTTTCAGTGTCAAAGATGAATAATCCTTCTTTCTTCAAAATGCTGTTTGTCTCTAAGAACAGTTTCCTGACCAGACCATCATCTAGACCAGCAATGCTCCAGTACATGCACATCGCCGCGTCAAAACGTTCTCTGAACGGGGTTGATAGAAAATCTCCCCGAACCAATAGCACACGGTTGGGCAATTTCTCTTTGGCAAGCTCTATCATTTCGGCGCTGGCGTCCAGCCCGACAAATGTTCTACTGGTTGTCGAAACCAGACCGGCAAGGTGACTTCCCGTTCCGCACGAAATGTCGATCGCGCTGCTCACGCTGTGATCATCTAGTAGTTTCGAGATCCACCTCGTTTCCTGCGAATAATCCCTGTACTGGTTCTCCAGCCGGTCGTAATATTTCGCGAACTCTGTGTACAGCTTTGGAAACTCGAACTTCACGGTTTTCTCAAATCAACTCTGGGAAGCGGCAAATCGTTCGAAAGTCTGGCACATTTCGAGCCCTCACTCAATAGGTGTTGCGTGAAGCGCGAACGCGACCGCCTTCGACGGAATGCAAGACGGTGTGCCTTTTTTGGAACTAATGCATGCTGTCGCCTGCGTTGACGGCAATTGTCTGCCCAGTAACCATGTCGCTCGCATCCGAGCACAGATAAACGAGAGTTCCCGTCAGATCATCGGCCTTCAATTCACGCCTGATCGAGCGCTGATTAACGATAAATCTAACCTCCTCGGCGTCAGGTGTCATTTCTTTTTTCGACTCTGGGGTGATAAAGCCTGGAGCGATTGCGTTCACGGTAATGCCGTACTGGCCGAGCTCGCGTGCGAGAGCTCGTGTAAATCCAATTATGCCCCCCTTCGACGTTACGTAGTGAAGAAAGTTAGGAGCTCCCGAGAAAAATGTGCCCGAGGACATGTTGATTATTTTGCCGTGTTTTTGCACCCTCATCTGAGGGAAGACGGACTTTGAGCAAAGAAACATTCCTCTCAAGTTCACTGCCATGATTCTATCCCACTCATCTGCGGTAATCTCTTGAAAGGGTTGTCTCCTTATCCCTTGAAATAACGCTGCGTTGTTTACTAGCGTATCAATTCTTCCGAAACGATCGATCGCCGCTTTCGACATCGACTTTGTGTCTGCTTCGCTTGTCACATCGGTTTTTACAGCGATGCAACTGTCCGCACCCGCTTCGGATTTGATCTCTTCCGCCGCTTCAAACACGGTATCCGAAATATCCGCTAGAACCACGCTGGCTCTATCGGCAGCCAGAGCCTTTGAGAAAGTTTTTCCTATTCCTTGCGCGGCTCCAGTAACAATAACAACTTTGCCGCCGATCGAGATCAATTTGGTTCCGGTTTTGGACTGATGATCTCTAATGTAGGCGACGGTCTTTGATACGTAGGACTAGAGATCTACTTCGTTGCTCCAATGAAGCCTTTCTGTCCCTGACCCTTCTGATAGCCATCCACCGCTAGTACGATTGCTATTATGAGCGTAAGGTAAGGAAGGAAAGGTATGAAGGCAAACACAATGTAGACGATTAACAGTATCACAACAAAGAACATCGTTTGTATGCCGAGTACCTTCTTGTAACCTAGGTACCAGTAACCCAGACCGAAGAACAGGTTGAGAATTGCCGCAACAATCGCATTTTTGTCCGGTGTTACCATTGGCTGCGGAGAAGGACCCATTGAAGATGAAGGCGGCG
>JASHPO010000110.1 GCA_030038075.1 Nitrososphaerales archaeon
GGCGGTGACAGTCTCGTACCTTGCAAAGTACAAGCCTAGCGAGGCGCGCGTTTTCACGGTTGGCAGGGTTTTCAGGAACGAGAAATCAAACTACAAACACAATCCCGAGTTTTTCCAGATTGAGGGCGTTATGGTCGGAGAGAAGCTGAACATACGAAATCTCATCTACATCCTTTCAAAGTTCTACTCGAAACTGGGATTCGATGAAATCAAATTCTGGCCCACGTATTTCCCTTACACAGAACCGAGCCTACAAACGATGGCTTACATCAAAGAGATAAACAAATGGATGGAGCTCGGCGGAATGGGAATATTTCGCCCCGAAGTGACGCTTCCTCTGGGAATCAAAAATCCTGTTCTGGCTTGGGGTTTGAGCCTCGATAGATTGGTTATGCTTCGATATGGGGTCAGCGACATCCGGCTGCTGTTCGGCGCGAACCTCGACTGGTTAAGACACACTCAACTAATGTAGGTCAATATGCCAGTAATTCAGTTGTCACTGACCCATTTAGGGCAATACTGCAAGAACAAGGCGGATCAGAAAAAAATACTTGATGCTCTTCCCTATCTGGGTTTAGACATCGAAGACCAAGAAAAAGACACGGTAAGCGTGGAATATAGCCCGAATAGGCCGGATTTTTCTAGCGAAGTTGGAATAGCTCGTTCGCTCGCAGGGCTCTTGGGCGTCGAGACGGGTGCTCCAAAGTACACCTTTCTGCCGTCAAAGTTCAAAGTGTCGGTTGAGGAGGATACTGTACGAAATGTGAGACCAGCTATTCAGGCGCTCTATGCCGAAATTTCCGTAGGTGACGAGACGATAAAGCAGCTAATCGCGATGCAGGAAGACCTGCACAACGGGGTCGGAAGGAAAAGGGCAAAGGTGGCGATTGGAATTCACAACGCCGAAGTAATTACAAATCAAATAAAGTATAGGGGGTGCACCGATCGAGAATTCTCCTTCGTGCCGCTTGGCGGTAATGTCAAGAAATCGATCGGAGAGATTCTGGAGCAGTCAGAGCAAGGAATCGCTTACGGCAAGTTGCTCGGAAATGTCTTTCCCATCCTAGAAGATTCAAAGGGAAATGTCCTCTCGATGCCGCCGATAATTAACGGCGACCTTACACGACTGGCTCCGGGTCAGTCAAAGCTTTTCGTCGACATCACCGGAACCGAGGAGCGATCCGTCGATGTTTCAACAGCAATAATTGCCTCTATGCTTTCTGATTCTGGCGGGCTCGTTTTTACTGTCCAGATACTAAAGAAGGAAGGCGCCTCAACGACCCCAGACATGACGCCCCGGTCGATGCACCTCGATTTGCAGTTAGCCAGAGATGTCACCGGTTATGATTTGACTAAAGCAGAAGCCGAGAAGTACCTCGCCAAAAGCAGGATCGGGATGTACTCTAACGGGAACGCGATAATACCACGGTTCAGATACGACATTATCCATCCGATAGATCTTGTCGAGGAAGTAGCTCTGGGAATGGGTGTTGGATCGATCAAACCGCAGAGTCTCAAGACTTCTCTAGTCGGCTCTTTTTCTCCCAGAGTAAAGAAGATCGACGCAATGATCGAGGCTCTAGTTGGCTTAGGTCTCACGGAAATATGGAACCTGTCCCTGAACGGGAGAGCGGACGCGCTAAAAGTTGACAATTCAAAATCACAGAGCTTCGAATACTTGCGGAGCGAATTGACTCCCAGTTTGCTCTCTGTTCTTGGCGGCTCAACCCATCAGGAATATCCTCAGAAAATATTCGAAATCGCTCCAGTTTTCAAAGCGTCAAGCGGCGAGAAATCCGGCGTAAAGGAAGAGGAACATTTGTCAGTGTCGATTGC
Source organism: Nitrososphaerales archaeon (assembly GCA_030038075.1). GTDB lineage: Archaea > Thermoproteota > Nitrososphaeria > Nitrososphaerales > CADDZS01 > DATLTL01. The sequence goes on from JASHPO010000110.1 coordinate 1,837, forward strand.
TGCCTCGGGAGTAAACTACAGCATGATAAGGTCAGTACTCGAAGCATTTCTAAATCTAATTATGCCAAAGTCTTGGACGATCTCTTTCAAAGCGCACTTGGATGCAAAAGGCACCTTTGGTCAAGGTAGAACTGCGGAGGTGATAGTATCATCCGCAGAGATCGGACAGCTCGACCTTGGAACTGTCGGGGAAATCTCACTGGAAACTCTGGACAAGTACGGACTGAAAGTACCGGTTGCCGGATTTGAGATCGCGCTTGAGTCGCTTCTAAAAGATTAAACACAGGAAAAGAGCGATTAACCACCACCGAGATAAAGCGCTCAGCAATCGACAAACCGCTTCGACGGCCTCGTCTGATCCGTGATGAACGAGGTTTACCCAGAAGTGTAACAGGTTGCGCAAAAGCTCTTTTCTTGGCGCCCCGGATTAGAGCTAGCGAAAGGGGAAAGTAAATTGCTTGACCGATGATCGATAGTGTCAGAGCCGGGGCACATTCTTACAATCCAAATTCCTGTCTTGACGTTCAACTGGTGATCAGTCTCACGAGTTCTGGGTTACCGCGAGTCGAGATGCTGACTCCTTCCACCATGTCGCGCCTGTCAAGAAGATCATAGTATCTCTTCCTCGCGACCTCCATTCCATATTTTGGCCCTCTGTTCTTCAGACCGTGCAGTTCTTCTTCGGATATTCTCCAGCCGAACTTTTCTTTGCAGGCGACGGCATCATCGTAATCCCTGAAGGGAAATATGCTGTGAATAACCGGTGCTTTTACTCCGCTCTTTCGAAGATTCGCAATACGCTCAAGATATTTGTTAGTCTCCTCAAAGAAAGATTCCGTAACAAAGAGATCCACCCCGGAAGATTCTCTCTCCTTGATCGTTTTCAAATATGCCGCGTCGTCCAAGTTGAATATGTTGATCGGCGCAAGTATGCAGACTGCATCAGAATTTGAAGAGTGAGACTCCATTTTCCTGACCAGCGCCACCAGTTGAGAGACCTTCGAGATGTCATAGACATTCTTCGGCACGTTGTTTTGCTCCTCATAGGGATCGCCCCTCACGATCTGGAGATTTTCCAGCTCTGCGAAGAATGCGTAGGAGATCAGGCCAAGAATATTCTGCTTGTTCGAGTCGCGAAGCGTCACGGTTGGAATTACATCGCTCCCGGTCCTTTTCTTTAGCTCGGAGGCGATCGCGATAGTATTGAGATGAATCCTAATCCCGTCCTTGAGCTCGGGAAGGGAGAATGCGTCGGCCAGAGTCTCAAGTTCTGTTACGCTCTGGACCAGTCTTTCAAATCTGAGAGAAAGATCGAATTTCTGAGAGTCCTTCATGGATTCGGGAGATGGCAGACCCGGAGGAAAGAGCTCGATAACTCTCGCGAAATTTCCCGAGCTGATGGTTTCGGAAACGCGCAAAGCCGTTCGCTTTCCAAAGTCAGTAAGTTCCAGGCAAGGTAAGCGGTTTGTCCTGCCTGTAAGGAACCCTGTTCTTTAGCGCAGTCTCGGCCTTTCCGAGCTCATAGCCCACGTACCCCAGATGCCTCTTGCCGTGTTCCGTGCTGCTGATTATCTTGCTGTCAACTATCGCGGCGATTAATTTCTCGCCGTTAGCCGATTGAAAGCGGAACTTTGGCGTGTGGTCATAAGAGTTGAATGAAACAACAATCTGCTGCGCTTGTGGATCGACATGAATCAGAAAATACCCGTTCGGATCGTATTCGCTTTCGCTGAGACTTACGCTCCTCGCGGCTTGCGGCGCTCCGAAAAAGACCTCGTTTCTTGCGAGCGTCAGGTTTACGTTCTTCTGATAGGCAACGTCGCGGGGAAGATTTCTTTCTCCGCAGGCGGGATGAATGAAATGGATCTTGTCTTCGCCGAGGCGCTTTGAAACTCGCTGGATTAGACCTGTAATCGTCCTTACAGACTCAACTAGAGGATTTCCCGTGCTGACGCACCCGAGGCCGATCGTCTGATCAAAGTTTCTAGCCGCCACTTCGTCGAGCAGTCTGTCGCTGAACGTGAAATCAAGACTCAAAATGTCGACATTCAATTGCGTGAGCTCCTTGAACACAGAAAAAGAGTCTCCGCAAACGTGGAGAACGACAGGAACTTTGAGGTCGGAAAGAAGCTCCTCGTAGACTAGGTGGTTGTAATCCCTGAACGGCTCGAAGGAAAAATAAGGCGCATCAAGCTGGAGATAATCCACCAATAACTGAAGCGATTCGAGCTCGGGTCTCACTATCTCTTTTGCGATGTCGAATGTGAGTTCCTTAACGTCCGAATAGACTGAGCCCTGAATGCGGCAGTTTCTTGCAAGAGTATAAGGATCAGTTACGGGCTCCTTGAAGCCGTAGTAGCTTGGAACGAATTCCTTTGCTCTAGTGACATCGTCAAGCCTCAAATTCGCCTTGCGACTGAGCTTTCCGGTAATTGCTATCTCGGAACCGTTTGTCGCAATGCCTTCAACTTTTTCGGGATCCAAGAAAAGTCGAATAAAGGAATCTCTAGTTTGCCCTGTAGATGGGTACTCGATTCCAGCGCTGATGAAATCGCGAACTGCAAGCTCTATGCTCGTCTTCACCGGATCGTCGACTTCATCGGGAAATTCCTTGAATTGCTTCACCAATTCATCGGAAACGAAGATCGGATAACTGCCGATGACTGTGGTTGATGGAATCTTGGACTGCTTTTTAGGCGATCTTTTCTCTTGCAAGCCTAGTCCCATCCATCATGACTTCGAGCTTCTTGAAAGTGACCTCCCAGCTTCTGGTCCTCAGCCCGCAGTCTGGATTCACGGAAATTCTCTCCGGGTTCTTCAGTAATTTCGCCGCAAAAAGTATCCTGTCTCTAACGAGTTTAGGAGATTCTATGACGTTTCTTCCATCTACAGTCGCGCCGTCGCCCGGTTTGCCCGAATAATCATGCACGTGAGCGACGCCGAGGCCGAAACCCCCTTCGTAACCCTCTTTCTCAAAGTGCTTCAGGTCGGTGTATCCGGGCCGATTTTTCGACTCTACACCAAGCTCTGTGCTGTCTCGGTTCGCGAATTCCAAGGCCAGTTGTTTTATGTGCTTCAATTGAGGCGCGTAGTGGGCCAAGAGTTTGTAGTCGCTGTAACAGTTGTGTACACTGAACGTGCATCCACCAAAACCCTTTGTCAACTCATTTATTGCGTCGACGAAAAGCTCCATTTCTTCTGGGTCGGGTCTCGTCGTGATCGCGGGCTCATCAATCTGAATCCATTTCGCGCCATTTTTGATTAGCAAGTCAAGTTCGGGGCGGAGCGCATCTTTGACTAGATCTAGGATGAATTTTCTGCGTGCTTCGAAGTAGGTCTTTCTTAGATCGATTCTCTTTTTGCCGGCACTCTTTGTTCTCAGAGCTGTCTCGTAAAATTCATTGAATGACCAGTCCACAACAGTGTACGGCCCGGTAATTGGGATTTTTATTTCACGATGCGTACTGCTTTTGACGAACTCGAATTCTTCTAGGTGAATGGGATGCGCGAATTTTGGCGGGTTTATGATCGCTCCCTTTGTGAAATACTTGTAATCAAACGAGTGAACAGACCCGAGAAGCTTGAAACCATCAATGTTTCGAACAAGATGCTCGTACATCTCGACCCTCCACTGCTCGCCGGAATAAACTCTGTCCAGCCCTATCTTATCGAACAGCGTCAGCACGTACTTTACGGAAAAATCACGGATCGTGTTTCTTTCCTCTTCGGTGATCGGCCTGTCCGAAGTGGATATGCTGCGCAGAGTGTCAACTAGTTCCAAGTAATTGGGGACAGAGAGCCTCTCGCCCCAGCTTGTAGCTTCTTCTACATCTGCGATTGAAATTCTTCCATCGCTGGATACGCCTTTTACTCTCCAGCCGGGTTTTGCGACGCTACCAATTTCCTGAGTCGGGAACAATTCTGATTTGATTCCTCTAGCCATGATTTTTTACGCCACCTTTGCCTGAAGAATTTCGCGTGCTTTGCCTATGGATCTGACTTTATCGTCTGCATAAGTACGCGGAAGATATTTGAGTTCACAGCTAGGAAGAATAACAATTCCGCTTGGTTTCAGCGTACTAATCGCCTCCGCACAAAAGTTCGCTATCCAATCGGAAGGCTCAATTAGCGAGTTTCTTCCGTCTACACATCCGCAAGCGAGGGCCTTTTCGCCAAACCTCACTTTTTCAATTGAATCAAGCGAAGTCTGTGTGAAATCGATTCCCAGCGCGTTGATTCCTTCCAGTTCAAGTAGTTCCTTTAGGATTTTCGAGCAATCCCCAAAGTACGTGTGAAGATACACTTCTACTGGCAGTTTTGCGAGATTATCTTCATATGCAGATGTGAACGACTTCAGTTCCTTCTTGCTGGTTAATCCTGACTCCCCGTACCTGTAGACAAGCGATGGTTCGTTGATCTGCACCGAATCGAAACCTAGCGCCGGCAACCCGCTTATGATCTTCCTCAGAATCTTTGCGAATGCATCAACAAGTTCCGTTTTCGATTCATAATGATCATTCGCTACGAGGCTCGCCAGAGTGTACGGTCCCGGCACGGATAACTTTCTCTTGACATTTTCACCGCTCACGAGATCCAATGCCGCCTTTGACGAATAATTAAGAAGAAATGAAGCGTCTTTGGGGGTCGAAAGTTTCTTCACAACCGAAGGTTTTCTGTAGAACGAATTGTTGTCGTACCATCTGGAAAGATCTGCGCCGCTTTTCAAGCCCGAAATTGACTCGGAGAACGGACGAATGAAGTCCTGCCATCTGAGTTGCCCGTCTGAAATGCGAGTAATGCCAGAAACTAATTCCAGATTTACAAATTCAGCCGAATCCGACTCGAAAGTCGCATCGAGAGAATCCTTGGTGGCGCGCCCTCGGTCGAAATCGCGTGTTACTCTGACAGTAGACTCTGATCGTGAATGAATTCCGGTAAGCGTAGTATCAATGTCAAAGGTCATAATCGTTGCAGCTTTTGAAAAAAGCTATTTTTGGGATATTAAACGTGGATTGACTTTGTTATTCCTTTGGGAATCTTTTTGATGTCGTTTTAGTATCGGCCGGAAACCGTTAAAAACGCTCGCGAGTGGAGTTCTGCGAAATAGTCGGTCACTCATTTTGAATTTGGAGATTACCTTTCAAAACAACATTCCAACTTCAAAAATTCCCGTCGAGTTCGTAGAGAGAAAAGGCAAGGGCCATCCTGATACGCTCTCCGACAGGGCATCCGAAGAGCTGAGCATAGCTCTCTGCCAGTTTTACTTGGAAAACTTTGGACGAATCTATCACCACAATGTCGACAAGTGCGTGCTCGTAGGTGGCCAATCAAAGGCATGGTTTGGCGGCGGTGAAATTACCGAGCCCATTCAACTGATTCTCGTTGGGAGAGCAATTTCAAAAATAGACGGAAAGGAGGTTCCTATTCAAAAAATCGCCAACGATACTACCAGGGAATGGATGGACAAGGAACTGCACGCGTTTGATACGAAAAGAGATCTGATAATATCGACGATGATTCGACCTGGGAGCATCGATCTAGTCAAGAACTATGACCTTGAAGATGATATTCCTCTGGCGAATGACACAAGCTTCGGTGTATGGTACGGTCCTAACACGCAAATTGAGAACGTTGTCCTGAACGTTGAAAAGGAATTGAACTTGATTGATATCAAAAAGAAGCATCCTCAAATTGGCGAAGACATCAAGGTCATGGGCGTTAGGCGCCGTGATACAATAAATCTCACTATTGCCTGCGCAATTGTTTCAAAACACGTCGAAGACGAAGCCGAATATAAGGAGACCAAGGATGTTATTCATGATGTTGCACAGAGGATCGCGAACAAATACTCTACTCTCGACGTGAACATAAAGGTCAACACTGCCGACAATTTTGCGAAAAAACTCTACTATCTAACCGTAAGCGGAACAAGCGCCGAACACGGAGATGATGGTCAGGTCGGCCGAGGCAATCGTGCTAATGGACTGATCACTCCCTTCAGGCCCATGACGCTCGAAGCTACCGCGGGGAAAAATCCCATCAGCCACACCGGCAAGATATACAACATTTGCGCGAGCAGAATAGTCTCCCGAATTTTGAAGGAGAATTCTGATTTAGAGCAGGTAAACTGCTACATCGTTTCAGAAATAGGTAAGCCGATCAACGAGCCTCAGGCGATCAACGTTGAGCTTAATACTGGGAGGAATGCAAAATTACAGAAAGACGTAGAGTCAGTTGTTGAGGCAGAGATGATAGAACTCCCCACGCTTTGGAAGCAAATCGTGAGAAGAGAACATTCCCTGTTCTAGACTCCATGGTTTTCTTGCTTTTGAATCGCCCTTACCAGATTTACGATGCCGTGAGGATCATTCAAGCCGCGCCACTCCATGACGACTTTGCCGTCAACCGTAAAAACGAGGTCGCCGATAGGATGGCTTGTCCCGGTTCTCATCGAGTTGAAAGCGCCCACGCCGGAACCATAATACGTTCCGTAAGAGAGTCCGGTGCTCTCACGTCTTTCATTCATAACGGCAATTGATATCTGGTTGATCGGGTAGCCGTTTTCCGAGTTATTCGCCAAATCATATTGGAATACGCGCATGTTACTAATCGCTAGAACCATCACAACCTCGCGGTGCAGTACTCCGTGTTTTAACTCATGAGTCCAAGCCAGTTGTTCACCTAGACGCAAAGGTACCTCTGTCATGAGTTCCATATCAAAACAGTTATTTCATAGCGAGGAATTTTTTCGAAATGCCACAACGATAATAGAAAAACCGAAGTCGTCACGAATTCATGGTCTTCGTGACGACCTGACTTTCTCGATCTACATCTTTGCGTTGTTCAGCAAGTGGTCGACGTTCTCCCAGTTGACTACGTTCCAGAAAGCATCGACATACGCTCCTCGATCGTTCTTGTATTGAAGGTAGTAGGCGTGCTCCCACACATCACACACGAGAAGTGGGACCGATGTTTGGCTCGCGAGCAAGTTGTGTTTTTCAGACTGCATAGTCAGGAGCTGGTCGCTCGTCGGATCGTAAACTAGCAAGCCCCATCCCGAGCCTTCAACAGCTTTTGCCGCAGCGCCGAACTGCGCTTTGAATGCATCGAACGAGCCAAAGTCAGCATTTATCATGTCCGCCAGTTTTCCTCCTGGTTTTCCCCCACCGCCTGCCTTCATATTTGGCCAGAAAATGCTGTGAAGGACATGACCGGCGAGATTGAAGCTCAAGTCACGTTCAACGCCTTTGATATCCACTCCCTGCCAGTTGTTCTTGCGTCCAGCGTCGAGTTTGTCGAGCGCTGCGTTGGCACCGTTTACGTATGCGAGATGATGCTTATCATGATGCAACGTCATGATTTCTTTGGAGATGTGAGGCTCTAGTGCATCGTATTTGTAAGGAAGATCTGGAAGTGTGTATTTCTTTACCATGGACCGAAAAACATGATCGTAGGTTTTAAGATTTTCAGCATACTCTACGCTAAGAACGGAAACCTAATACTATTTAGTAAGATAATTAACGGCGCTGCCTAACTACATTTCAGACTTTGTTAGCTTTCCGTATCTTCCTATGTTGAGTTGAACTTCGCCGCGGAACGCTTTCGTATATCCGTTCTCGACCTTAATCTTATCGCCGACATCGACCGAATTAATTTGCTCGCCCCACAAGGAAAGCTTGATACTGCCAGTGTCGTCCCTTATCGTCGCATCAGCAACCGTAGAAGTGCCCCCAGCTCTAAGATTAACCGTTCTCACGTCACCCTTTTCGATGACTTCGCCTTCAACGTCCACTCTGCTAATTTCTCCCTTGATGTCAGAAATTTTCATCGGTTTAACAAAGAGTCCTTCCTAACTATGATTATTTAAACTCATTATCGCCTATCGAATACGGTTTTAAAACCGAAGAAACAGTCTTTCGAAAATACTCGGTGCCGGGATCTTAGTTGCTTGATTCAGTTCTAGCCGGTCTGGCAATTGCGTTATCAATTGTCTCGTTTTTGGTCTGCTACTTTGGCACTAGATATCTGATCTCGTATCTCCCGAAAATAAAGATGACCGTGCAAGATTATCACAAAGAGAACAGGCCGCAGGTCCCCAGACCTGGAGGTCCCGCAATTATTGCAGCTGTAACTTCAAGCGAACTGTTGCTTTTCGTTTTCACAGGAAGTCTCGCAGTTTTCAGTCTAGCTTTGGTCACGCTGATCTCTGGAATGATTGGGGTCATCGACGATCTCAAAACGCTCGGCGGCATCGTGAAACCAACGCTTCTCTTGATCGGCGGGACCCCCTTGCTGATACTACAGTACCTCTTTCCTCAAGCAAAAGTCTACGATCCGCATCTCTATCTTCCACTTTTTTCAATACCGACAAAACTTCCTTTGATCTATCCACTTCTAATTTTGGTTGCGATTCCTGTTGTAACTAATACCATCAACACGATTGACGTTCTGAACGGCGTAGTCAGTGGTTTTATTCTGATAGCATTCGTTCCTGTTGTTTTTGCGATGGCTCTAAGGCTGATAGTCGATAAAGAGAATACCATAGTCTTCTTATCGGTCCTTCCCGTGATAGCTGCATCAGTCGCATTCTATTGGTTTCACAAGTTCCCTTCAAAGATATTTCCGGGCGACTCTGGCGCGATGGCTCTCGGTGCGGCATACGGAACTATGGCAATAATCGGAGGAGTCGAAGTCGTCGCGGTTATCGCGATACTTCCCGCGATATTGAATTCGTTCTTCTTTTTATCTAGCGTAAAGCGCTTGGTCGAACACCGAGAAATAAAGTCACAACCCACGATTATTCTTCCCGATAACAAAATTGAGGCATCACAGGATCCCAAGGCGCCGGTGACTTTGATGCGTTTGCTCGTCTCCGGAAAACCAAAGACGGAAAAAGAAATTGGACACGACATACTAGTACTTACCGCATATTCAAGTTTTCTAGCCATATTGACAGCATTAATGACTTGGGTGTTCACGATTGGCAAATAGAGATCCTGTCCCAATACTGTTAGCAATTTTCACGTTGTTTTGGGCTCTCGTTTTAGCCGGTGCAATAATTATTTTCAAATTTATAGTGCCTCTAGATATTTTTCACTCCTCCTTGGATAGTATCGTGAAAGGGATTCTCGCAACAATTTTAGGGATAGTTTGGTTGGGGTTATTTCTGGCAATGCGCAATGCCATGGTGAGACGGCAACTTGAGCCGAGTAGTACCCAGATTTGATGTGCCCGTTACGACGGAAAGTTCATAAAGAATTATTCCACGATGAGCGCTTCTTTTCGTATTCTTCTCTCGAATACATAGTCCTTGCCGGCGCTCCTACAACAACCGTTTCTGGTGGAACATCTTTTGTAACAACCGCGCCCATTCCTACTACACTATTTTTACCGACAGTGACTCCCGCTTTGACAACGGCACGCGCGCAGATTATCGCGCCATCTTCGACCTTGACACCGATCATTTTTTCAGACAAGGGATAAGGGTCGTTTGTAAGTACAGCTGAAGGACCGATGAAGACGTTATTGCCGATGCGGGATAAGGGAGCGATGTATGCGAGGCCTTCGATCTTGCAATCGTTTCCTATTACAACATTGTAATCAACATGGGCAAGTGAGCCGATTTTGGTGTTATTTCCGATGACTGTGTCGCTTCCAACATACGCAAAATTCCAGATTCTAACGTTCTCGCCGAGTCTCGCTTCTGACGAAACTAAGTTTAGGACTTTTCCAACTGTCTTCTTCGGACGTTTGATTTGCTTCTGTTTTGCCTTCAAGGAATCCGAACTAATCCAAATGACTCGGTCTTCCTTGCTTTACAATTTTCTCGGGAAGCTTTTCCTTGTGTTTTGCAAGAAAATCCAAGTCTTCATTCTTATTCCGTAAATCGTCTGGAAGCATCACGGGTATCTCGTCGATTATGGGGTAATATCTACTGCATTCAGTGCAAAAAAGAGCTCCATCGACTATCACCTCATTTTCAGAGCTGACCTCGAAAAGCTCTAATGGGTAGTGCTTGTCAATAGGGCAAGCAAGTATATCCAATAGCTTTCTCTTCAAACAACTTCCGTGCTTCCGAGGAAAACTTTCGGGTTTTCACCTATATATTTTGTCCGAATTCAGAGTACTACTTCTTGCCGAACTGCCTTATTTTCTCCATTGTTGAATCATCAAGCCTGATGTTGAAGGCCTTCGGAGGTTTTTCAGAAAACCCCTTTATCGGCGGACAAACGACCGAGGCGTCCAATTTCACTCCCCCCTTTGCGAGATGATCAAGGAAATGGTTATACTCTTCGAGGTTCCGCCATTCCGAATTTCTTTCGTTGGATAATGCTACCCAAACATCTAGCGTATTGTTGAACAAGAGAGCGTGACGTAGTTCGTCCAAATTCTTCGCTCGTGGCAAACAGAGTCAATTACTGATTGGCGTCCATGATAAGAAAAACATTGCCATTGAAAAATTACTTCGTCGGGCCGCGCGGCCCGACGAAGTAACCTCCTCATTTTACTGAAGTGGCACTTTGTGGAACTTCGAGTCCGTTCCGTTTACGATGCCAATTTCAATCGGCGAGTCTTCATTTGTTGCAGTCTTTATGGCGTCCCTGGCGAGATCTACCAGTGCGTCCTTTGTCATTTTCGGGTCGTATTTTCTCTGCAGAAATTCTATTGTCTGCTCAGATCTGTGACCAATCGCGAATGCTGATCCTCTGAAGAACGTTCCACTGGGATCTACTTGGTATAGCTGCACTCCGGTCGGGTCTTTCCCCGCCATGATGACAGAAGCGCCTAATGGTCTTACAGCATAGATCGTGTATTGATGAAGGTACGAACTCAGCGTCTCGGCTGCAGTTTTGACATCGATCGGAGAGCCGAACGACAAGTTGTGCTTCTGCGCTTCTATGCGGAGTTCTTGGATTAATTTCAGGACGTCTCCTATGTAGCCCGCGCCAGTTGCGCCGATGTGGTCATCGATCAAGAATACCTTCTCGGAAGGATCGATCAATGGTCTGGTCGGTTTAAGCTGGCTCGCGAGAATTGCTACCTCATTAGTTTTGATTCCCAAGGTTGTAGAACCGCGGTTGACTGCTTCGAGTGCGAAATCAACCTGAACGAGTGAGCCTTCTGGACTGTAGAAATAAGGCATTCTTCCGCCGTATTGCTGCTGTTGTGATTCCATGTTTTTCCAACTCCCTAGTTTACAATCGTTGGTGCGATCGTCGCTGGAATAGCTACCACGTCAATTCCATTTCCTGATCCCGGATCTCTCTCCATCGCTGCCTTTACGGCAGAAGTGGCGATCGTCTTCGCGTCTTCGATCGAGAGGTCTTTGTGGTAGCTGCTTTCAAGAACTCCATAGGCGATGGGGCTGCCTGATCCTGTTGACACATATTCCTCTGGAGATACGGCACCGCTCATGTCAGAAATGAATACGTGTGGTCCGGTCGAGTCAACCCCTGCAACGATGAACTCTGCGAAATATGGTTGGTAACTCTTCATTCCGTTGTAAGCGATGTTTGCTATGAGCTTCGATGTCTCTTTTACAGAAAGAGGGAACCCTCTTTGCAATGTAACGAGTTTTCTTTCGGCCCTGACCGCGTTCACTAGATACTCCGCATCAGAGACTTGTCCGGCGATTGCGACCGCCAATGTCTCATCAACGGGAAGTATCTTTTGTGTTTCTTTCGATCCTATGAAGAAACCCTTGCTTGCTCTTTTGTCGGATGACAGAACGACTCCGTCTCTGCAATTTATTCCTACTATTGTTGTCAAATCAAATCTTCTCCTTGACGGAGAGATATAGGAAATGAACGCTAGTTATTGACTAACTGACTGGACAGCGAGTCACAAAGTTACGAGGCGGTTGAGAGACGAGGTTGTCTCGCCTGCTCAGAATCCATGAGCGCCTTTGAAATGTGATCAAACAAGGCAAAAGCAGAGCGCGATGCATCAGAGATCGAGTTCGAGTCCTTAGGAATAGTCTCGATTGTCAGGGTCCCGTCCTTCACTCTGACGGAAATCTTGAGGCCTGATTCATTTGTTATCCAAGACAGCGCTAGCGAGTCGGGAGTCTGAGTGGATCCCAGCCACCTCAAGTTTCCAAACCATCTGAAGCTCAGCGAATCAACCAAAGAGTTCACGTTGAGGTCAGGTGGCAAAACGGCCCGAAGCAGAACTACAGAATACGGATCATTTTGCTCGACTATTGTTCCAACGCGTGGTTGAGCATGCATTATCGTGTTCAGTCCCTTTTCGCTGATCCTGTAAGCGTGTTCAAGGCGCTCTACGTAACCATCGCGCTGGAGGCGGTGCAGAGCTCTAGAAAGTGTCTCTTGATGGAGACCCAACTTTCTTCTTATTCCCTGAAAAGAAAGATTCTGCTCGGCGTCATCGTCGCCTATGGCCTTGAGAATAACGAGATCGTTGGGACTGGGGAGCTCAATGGAACTAAATCCGTCGATGTCTTGGCCAGCACCAAAATTGTCCCCGAGAGCCATAAGGATTCGATCTTGTATTTTGGGAGTAGTCCCGAATATATACTTTGAGTTTCACGAATTCATATGTTGAGATAAATCGGAGTTCCCGTAGAGTTGCTCGCAATAGCGGCTTCGGCAATGATCGTGTTATTCAAACCGTCCTTAGGCCTTACTAACGGTTGCCTTCCGTTTTTCAGTGCGTCGAGAAACGCGGTCATCTCTTCCAGAAGCGGTTCCTTGAAATTAAGACGCGGTATTCTTGTACCCTTGTCATCGTCAAACCTTGTCTCCTGCGAAACAAAATCCAGAGTTATGACTCCCTGAGTGCAGACAACGGTAAGCTGCCTCAGCCGCTTTGGCGTGACCCAGTTGGAGACTATGAACGCAGTCTTCATGCCGTTGAACCCGAGAGTCATGGCCGCGAAGTCTTCTCTCTTGTCCGAGAGCACTTTGCCAAGGCGGGCGAACACTACTTTGGGTTCCTCGTCGAACAGCCACCTCGCCGTGTCGATGTCGTGAACAGTGGTATCGGCGACGATACCGACATCTGTGATGACGCCGGCCCATTTATTTTCCCTGTGGAATTCAAGGAGAAGTGGTTCCCCCAGCATCTTTTCTTTCAGCGCCTTCTTTGTTTCAACCACAGCTTGATTGAACCTTTCGATGAAGCCAACGGTAAGAAAGACTCCAGAATCCTTCGCCAGTTCGACGAGCTTCTCTCCGTCGGCTGAAGTGGCGGTCATCGGCTTTTCCACGAAGGTATTGATCTTCTTCTTCAGCACCTTTGAGGCTACAGAAAAGTGCAGAGTAGTGGGGACGCAGATCGTAACTGCGTCTAGATGCTCAGTCTCAAGCATTTTGTCCAAGTCAGTGTAAGCTTTGCACCCGTATTTTTGGGACCACTGAGTAGCTCTAGATTGATCAATGTCGCACAGGCAAGACAAAACGCCAAGCTCGCTGAAAACTCTGAGATGGTTTTTTCCCCATCCGCCTGTTCCTACTACTCCCACACTAAACTTGTTCATTCATTAATCCGCCTAGGTTACGAACTCGACAGGTAAATTCGCTCGCACCATATGTGATTTAGCCATGGTTATTTGCTCATCGTATAGCTGAGTCAACCCCAGCTCGGCGCTGCCCGAAAGGAAGATCATGAGAATGACCTTGTCGAGGCCTACTGGCATTCCGAAGCCTTCTTTCATGATGTTCAGGTATTCAATATCAGAAAAGTAATCTCTCAGCCTGTCAACCAGATCTGATGCAAGCGTGAGCTTGTCTCCCCTCATTTCCAAGTTATCAGAGTCACTGAATAGAACTATCTTGAGTCTCGAAGCCTTGATGTCCCTGACCCTCACAAACTCTCGAATCCGCTCAACCAAAAAGCGCCCGTAGCTCTCTACACTCTTGCTTGAGCCGGAAGCAAGGTACATTATCGGGTCGCCCGCTTCTAGTGAATCAAGAATAAGAGAGAGGTCGTACTTACTCGAGCTCAAATCCTCGCAGAACACCTGTTTATAGTCACGCGGGCTATCCGCGCCTATTTGGGTCAGCCTCCTCGAAATTTCAAACGCTGATGCCAAAGTGGAATATTTTGCCACTATTCTCTGGGCGTGAACAAGCTCTGCCTTTGGAAGCGAAGTTACCTCGGTAGAGAGGCCAGCCGCTTCGACGATGTTAGAGTGAATGAGATCTTTCATGTTGCACCCAAATACGCTAGCTCGCCCGACGTCGAGAGGGCAGTAAGCAAAGCAAAACTCTTTCCCGGCAACCAATCCCGATGAATGTTCCACTTTTTCTACTAATTGCTTCGTACCTGAAATACCCACTGGGAGGCAGTATACGAATAGCGTTCCAGGGCTCATATTTTTGGTCGCGTCGCCTAACCTTGACTTTACCTCGGCAAGAATGTCCTCGTCCTTTCGCCGTATTTTGGGAGCGAAGAAGATGCTCTTGGAATTTGCGATTGATTCCTTCGAGGATTTAATGCTTAGAAGAACCTCGTCGGCGAGAAGTGAACGAAGATCTCTGTAGTCTCCCGCGATCTCTGGTCGCAATTCCATGGCTGTCCCAAGCGTCTCGTCGATCATGGAAACCTTGTATCCTTTTGCCGCCAACTTTGAAGCTATCTGGTAGCCTTCAGAACTCAAACCATAGACGACGACTGCTTCGTCGCGTTTGACATCGGAGTTCCCTGAAGACAAGATGGAATCGATACCTTTCTGACAGGTTTCAAATAGTTATTCTCAACGAGAGTCGCAAATTCCTTTAAAGCGCCAAAAGATGAATTGCGTCGGCAAAGTTGTTCTTTGCTTTATTGAGCTAGCCCCATCGTCTAGTGGTCAAGGATTCGGGGCTTTGGACCCCGAGACAGCAGTTCGAATCTGCTTGGGGCTATTTCTTTCCGCGCAAGTCAAAAAACGCGGATCTAGCTTGAATGATATGCGATTACGAAGAGACGATCGAATGGGAACAAGACATCCCCATTAGGGCGACTGGGATATGCCTTGCATATTGCCTTGATGTACTTAGTCATGAAGGCAGCCCGCGTATCTTCCGGCAGTCTGTCCAAAATAGGACGCAATCCTGCCCCTTTGGTCCATTCGACGATCGCCTCTGAGCTGGAAAAGATGTGTACATATTGCGTCTTCCAGAGGTCAATCTTGGATGAGAGCGGGGAAAGAAGGTCGAAATAGAAGCCAGCCCCGCGAGAGTATTGATCGGGAGGGGTCTTCGGAAGACGCTTGCGCCAGGCCTGGCGGTTTAGAATTTCCCTTATCACACGGCGCCAGGCTCCCCCATTGCTGGAATCTGGAAGGCGAGTGCTCCGTAGGAGTGACCAGATTGAGCAAGCGCTTGATTTCGACCCGTTGATTTGCGATCCAGTGGAGCGTCGCATTGGAGAAGATCAAGTCGCAGGGTGATTCTGGTTTCCAGTGGCGTAGGTCGGCGAGAGTCCATTTCGCCGGGATTTTCGAGCTCCGTGCGGTATTGAGCATCTCCTCGGAGATGTCAACACCCACGATTTTAGTGCGAGGCCATCGCTTTGCCAGTACTGCGGTACTGTTCCCGGGCCCGCACCCTAAGTCAGCGATAAGCGATGGGTTTACGAGTTCAATCCGTCCGACCAGATCGTGGCAAGGCAGTGTTCGCTCGTGTTCAAACTTCAGATACTTCTCTGGGTCCCAAGCTGGTACCTTGGTCGCCATGGCCCGTACTCCTGATCAATTCAAAATTTACTTGCTCATTAACATAACGTACCTGTCAAAAAGGACGACGATTTGCGACTACTCGTCGAGATAAGACAAATCTTAATTAAGCCGACATATCAGGATACGTATCTACATGTCGGTATCACTACAGCCTTTCACGACCTTAAAACAGTTGATGAAAAGAGGTAGCGCTCGCCTACTTGTTTTGAGTGCTGTCTCCTCGCGTCCGATGCATGGATACGACGTTGCAAGGGAAATCTCGACGACGTTTGATGGAACATACGTTCCACGCTCTGGCGTCATCTACCCAACGCTCCAGTGGCTTGAAGACAACGGCTATGTTTCGGGATCTCGCCAAGAAGACAAGACCGTCTACACCATAACTGATGCTGGAAAGAAATACCTAAAGCAACACGAAGCGAGCTTGGAGGAAATAGTTCGCTACATGCAACGGAGAAAGACAGAGCCAGAGTTTTCGATACTCAAAAGCGCATCTAGGCTCCAAAGAACAATCGTCGCTAAACTTCCCGGGATGTCGAAAGAGGACAAAGCGCGGATTGCGAAAATTCTGGATGAGGCAAACGACAAGGTATCAAAGATGTAATGCGTGAGAAAAGAATGAGTCAAAAAAATAATTCAGACGCTGGACAACAGTCGAATAAACTGTCGCCGGATAGAATCTTTGGAATATATTGGATCTCAATCGTGGGTGTGATCCTATATGTCATCCTTGATGCGATTGTACAGTCGCTGCCGCCGCACTATAGCCCGATCCGGGACGCCGAGAGCGATCTTGCCGTAGGCCCCTACGGATACATCATGACAATCAACTTTGTAAACCGAGGCATACTGTCACTTGCATTTGTCTATGCTTTCATAAAGACGCTCGATCTAAGCGGAGTCAAGAACGCTTCGTTCAAAAACGGCTACTACCTACTTGGCTTCGGCTGGGGTATTGGGGCAATTCTTCTAGCCATCTTTCCAACTGACGTGCCAGCTACGCCGATTTCCTGGCACGGAGCGATTCACCTGGTTGTTGCGATCATCGCCTTCATATGTGGCGCGCTGGGAACTCTTCTTCTCTCAAGACACTTTGGTGAAGCGAATTCAACAAAGGGAGCTAAGAAAATTGCCCTGCCGCTTGGCTGGTTGTCGGTTGCGTTGCTAGTGACTGATTTGTTCGGACAGTTCCTAGTGCCACGATTGGCTAGGTATGGCGGTTTATTTGAAAGACTCTTCCTGGGCTCCGTGCTGCTTTGGATATTCGTAATATCAATTTACATGGTCACCAATAGGCGCTCGATCTTTGCCGAGGCTTCACCAATGTCTACGCAGAAATAATTTTTCAATCAGGATCCAATTTTTCACTGCGTAGATTGGTCCGCGGCCCTCTCCTTAACGGGCGTGAATTTTTTCAGATTCAGGCAGGTGATTTTAGAGTTTAGTACGGTTAATTAACCTTCGATTTTTCGAGAAAATGAACACCCATTGCCTGTTAAGCAAATCTCAGCATTGAAACTGTTCAAATAAAAATTGTCGTGACCGAAACTCTCACTGCATCGACTATGCCTTGCGCATGTAGGCTCGCAGGGTCAGTGGGGCGAATATAACCACGACGACAACCGACCCTATGAGCGACAACCAAAAGTCGTTGCCGATGGTGCCCTGGTTGAAGAGCTGTCGGACTGCGCTCACGATGTAGGTCAATGGATTTACGTTCACAAAATCCCGCAGCCACCAAGGCAGAGTGCTGGTCGGCACGAATGCGCCGGATAGAAATCCCAGTGGGAAGAGTACTGCCGTGGAGATTCCTTGGACAGTCTGCGCCGACCTAGCGATGACGCCGAGCAGTGCGAATATCCAGCTGATGCACCACGAGCAGAAGACGACGAGTATGCCGCCCAGCAGAGCACCGTCAAGGCTCGCCCAGCGAAATCCTAACAGATAGCCCATGACGAACGTCAGACTCGTGGCGATCGCGTAGCGGACAATGTCAGCCAGCAGCGGTCCCGTTAGTGGGGAAATCCTGGCAATGGGCATCGATTTGAAACGATAGAACACGCCCCTGTCCATGTCCTCGCGAAGCTGAACGCCCGTAGACATGGTTGCGGTCAATGCAGTCTGGGCAAGGATCCCAGGGATGATTATCGGCAAGTAACCGCTCACGCTGCCGGAAATTGCACCGCCGAAGAGAAACGCGAAGAGTAGTGTGAAAAGAATCGGCTGGATTGTGACATCGAAGAGTTTTTCCGGTGTCCGGCGAATCAGGAGAAGGTTGCGGTAAGCCATCGTCAGCGAATTGCTGATGGTCATTCGCATGCTCACGCGATTTTTGAGGCTGCGTTCGGCTCCAGGGACGATCTGTTTGGTCATTGCGTGATCGCTCCTTTCTCTGCCTGCTCGCTGTCACTGGTCAGCGCGAGGAAGACCTCGTCGAGGGTCGGTTCCTGGACACTTACGCCAGCGAGCTGAATTTTCGCATCGCGCAATGCGACAAGCAGGTCAGTCACACGATCTGGGTCTGACATCGGAGCTGTGACAAGCATCTGCTCGGGCGTGGACACTTTCACACTGAGCACAGTTTGGGCAATGCGCACCGATTCTGCGGTGTCTTTCTCGTCTGCGAGCCGCAGGTGTAGCGTTGCTTTTCCAATAGTTGCCTTCAGCTCACGGGGCGTGCCTTCGGCCACCACGCGCCCATGGTCGATCACGGCTATCCTGTCCGCAAGCTGGTCGGCCTCATCGAGGTACTGCGTGGTCAGGAGAATCGTCGACCCTGTGGAAACGAGCCGTCGGATAGATTCCCACATCTGGATCCTCGTGCGTGGGTCGAGGCCTGTCGTGGGTTCGTCAAGGAAGATCAGCGGTGCTTGCACAATAAGACTGGAAGCAAGATCAAGTCTGCGTCGCATCCCGCCGGAGAACTTGTCAAGAGTCCGATTGGCAGCGTCTGCAAGCCCGAACTCTTGTAGAAGTTCAGAAGCCCTCTTGCTTGCTTCAGACCTGCCTAAGCCGAGCAGTCGCGCGAAAACGGTAAGGTTCTCAGATGCCGACAGCCTCTCGTCGACAGCGGCGCTCTGTCCCGTCACGCTGATGAGCTGACGGACGACTTGGGTCTCATGCACCACGTCGTGGCCGAATATCTTGGCATTTCCGCCGTCGGGCTTGAGCAGCGTAGTCAACACGTTGATGATGGTTGTCTTGCCGGCACCGTTCGGCCCTAGCAGAGCGTATATGCAGCCATTCGGTATGGAGAGGTTCACACCGTCAACAGCACGATTGTCCCCGAAGACCTTGATGAGCCCGTGAGCTTCGATGGCAAAGGTACTATGCTCGTCCCTTTGGTCACCGCCTTGGATTGCTGGTTGTTGCATCATCACGGTCCGCTCCTTGATTGAAGCGCATCGTCAAGGGCTACCAGCCTTCTTGTCAGTTTCTCAACCCTATCTCTGCACCTAGTGAGTCTTTTCACATCGGTTTTTTGGAGGTCCTCCAAGTAAGAGACGTTGCTTTCAATTGCGGATATGGCGCTTCCCACATCCTTACCGACGCCTATTTGCTCGGCGTACGTGGTGCTGAGCTCAAACTTTCCGTCTTTGTTCTTGACTATCACTCCTTCCTTTTCCAGCTGTTCGAGTAAGGGATAGATCGAACCAGGGCTGGGTCTGTACCAGCCATGGCTCATCTCCTGTAGCTTGCTCATAATGTCTACTCCGTTCACCGGCTGCTTTTCGATAATCTGAATAATCTGAGGCCGCAGGAAACCGCGCTGCCCAAACTGGAATCGGTCAATGTGCTGAATGTGGCGAAAGCCAGGATTTCTCCATGGTCTGTGATGTTGTCTTTCTTTGTTCTGGTCATTGTTGTTCATGATAACACCAATATCGTATATGCGATATCTAATACACGATATTCTGGATATAAGGATTGTTAGTAGAGAAGTAAATCCACGCAGACCCCTGAACAGATTTTGTATCATGTCCCTATCGAGGTCATTCATCACCACGGCGAAATTTTTGCAGAATTCTGGAAGATGAACCTTAACGCTCCATACCTGTCGTACATTAAATTTTCAAACGAGCACAACTGATAGTACTAAAGTGGCACCCTCAGACTCCGACGACCGCGCCGTCGCATCTTGGGTCTGCCGCGCCTGATAGGCCGTCTTCAAAGAAAACTGCCTGCGCATGTCCCGCAAGTGAGGACAAACCATTTAGCTTCATGATTTGGAAAGTACTCGGAAGATTTCTTGACGGTCTCAATCCACTTTCAAAGTAAATAGAAGACGGCCTTTCGTAAATCGTTCCTGGAACGATCCACCGTGGGGAATTTATCGCATGTTGCAGTTCTAGTTTCGAATCGAGTATCCTCGTAAGAAGCTGTACCTGTACCTGAGGCTGAATATCTCCACCCATAGTGCCGAGCGCAAATAGTGTGCGTCCATCTTTTTCACCCAAAGACGCGCAGAGCGTGTGAAAGGTTCTCTTTTTGGGTTGCAATGAATTGTGATGCGATCTGTCGAGCGAGAAGTAACAGCCTCTATTGTGTAAAACAAACCCAGTGCCTTCTGGCACAATTCCCGAGCCGAATCCAAGGTAGTTACTTTGTATCATGGAAACGCAGTTTCCTTCACGGTCACCAATCGCAAAATAAGTCGTGTCTCCCTCCATCTTTGAATCATCTCGGTAGCTTTCAGAATTCTCAGGACTCTTGAGCAGTTTCCTCGCGAATTCTTTGTCAAGGAAATTCGGCGGAAAGGGGACAAACTCAGGGTCACCTATGTATTTGGCACGTTGTTCGTACGCTTTCATGCAAGTTGCGACAAGGATGTCTTGAATCTTTTCTTGGCCTTTGGAGATCCCTGCAAGATCGTACTCCTCTAGCGTATTAAGCCAAAGGAGCACAGTAGCCGCTTGGCTGTTGGGAGAAGTTTCATAGATTGTTGTGCCTCGATAATCTGTTGATATCGGAGATTTCACAGTCGAGAAATGATTTAGAAGATCCTCCATTTCAATGAGTCCGCCTGCCATCTTGGTTCCGCTGACGATTCTTTCGGCAAGTTTACCATTGTAAAAAGTCTCGATTCCTTCGTCTGCGATCATTTGTAAGGAAACGGCGAGATCATGTTGTTTCAGCATCGACCCGACCTCGGGAATTTTTTCATCTGGCATGAACAGTTTTCGCCATCCTACGAAACCAGTCAAAGAACTCGAGACGATTATTGATTCAACGTACTTTCTGTTCAATGCCACGCCTGTCTCTGCGTAGTTGATAGAAGGTTTGAGCAGATCTGAAAGCTCCATCGTACAATGTGGTAATAGTTCGCCCCAAGCGTGGACGAGCCCGGGAACGGTGATGCATGAAAGAGGTCCTCTAGACGGGATAGCCTCCAATCCTCTCTCCTCGTACAGATCTATTGTCGCTCGTTCAGCGGCTCGGCCGCTGCCATTAATTTCTGTGATATTACTGCCGAGCTTTACCAGCGCGAATGCATCACCGCCAAGGCCGCACATGTTGTTCTGAACTACGCAGAGCGCTGCACTCGTCGCAATCGCTGCGTCAACAACATTGCCGCCTTTGCAAAGTACGTCAGCCCCGCATTTGGAGGCTAGTATGTGAGAGCTTGCAACGATGCCATTTTTGGCTCTCACCGCTGTTTCTGAAGGCATTCCCGAGATGGTTCGGATTATCCGTAGAGGCGTTTGTCGGCGTCCGCGGTCTGTTCAGTCAGCTTTCTGTATTGATCGGCGAGCTTTCCAAGCTGTTCGTTGAGTCGTTTGCTGCTCTCGGCAAGCTCATTGGTCGGGATTTGTAGTCCGTAAACAGAGTTGATCGCTTGTATGATGGAGAGCGCGGCTGCAGGATCAGGAATATCTATAGAAGCTCTTGTCAGCAGAGACAACCCCGTGACCTTTCGTGTAAGGCACTGGTTGAGTATGCTTCCGCCCACGCCGCTAATTAGGGCCGACTCCATAGGGCTGAGACCCTTGCTAATGAGAAACTGACTCTTCTGCTCGTCGGCGACGAATACCGCGCTCCTGTCCTCAGGTACGCCGGAGACACCCAGTCCTTCGAGAACAACTACTTCCTTGACTTTGATTCGTTCAAACCAATCAACCAGTATCGACGAGATCTCATACAATCCTTCCAGTTCAATCGGCATCTCGCAAAGCGTTACGATAACTTTGCCCGCTACATCGCTGTATATTCTAAAAGGATGGCGAAGCTTTGCTCCAATGAAAACGGCAACAGGCGGGATGTGCTGAGATCTGACAGCTGCAACCTCATGTAGATTCAATTTTTCAATCATGTATCCTGCTGCGACTGGACCTACTAACCCAGGACTAAAGAAGCCCCCGAAGACAATAGGGTCACTATATTTTGTTTTCACTAGTTCGACAATGCTTGTTTCGAAGATGTGGCCTGACATGAAAAGTCGATTATTACCGGACAGCCGACCTTATCTGTCTTCGCACACTTTTCACGCGGATGTTGCTGACATTTTCCTCTTTTCGTCTGCCGATCTTACCGTAAACAGCGCTCCGGGACTCGTAACTCCAGCGAAGGGCAGAAGTAGCATCGATTTCGCCCCGAGCTCGAAGAGTTTCCGATAATCCTGGTTTCGCAAGGCGCTCACCTCTGTATCGTCCAGATCGAAACCAGCTATCGCCTTTTCAAAGTCGTTGCGAAACAAGTCACGATAAGCAAAATCTCTCTTTATCTTGTAGAGAACCTTGTTGACCCAGCAGCTACTCAAAACAATCTCCTCAATTATTCCAGAGGGCAAAACCCAGCCCGATAATTGCTCTCCAGCTAAGTATGTAGTTTGTATACACCGGTTTCTTCGAGCCGAGGGCACCAAGCATCACTATCCAACTTCTCATCTCGCCGTTTCCAGTTTGATCTATCTCCTTAGATCTGAGTTTCGACAGTTCTTCTCCCGCTCGCCCCGATTCGATCTGCTCAAGCATCCACTTGTCGAATTTGGTGTCCACTTCGCCTGCCAGGGGTTCTCCAGGGTAGTGCGACATTCCTCCTGAGGCAGCGAGCGCCACCCGAAAATCGGGCGGCGTCCTCTCTTCGATCACTTGCGCAAGGAATTTGCCAACCTGCAGACATCTTTTCGGCTCTGGCTGCGGTTGCGCGTATGCGTTCGTGTAAAATGGAATGATAGGAACATCTGATTTTGGAAGTACGTAGCTTAGCGGTATAAGATGACCGTAGTCGAGATGAATCTCTTCAGAGAATGAGAAATCGAAACCGCCGTTCATGCTCGCTTCGAGGATAGTTTTTTCAAACTTTGCGTCGCACAGGTACTCGAATTTGCGATTCGGAATCCAAACAGTAGAACCGTCAACTTTGCTCCCGAGGTATATTGAAAAAGGCGGGTAGTCGTCGAGAAAAAAATTGTCAAAGTGATCGTCGGTCAGCCCTATTATGACGTCCGGTCGAGCCTCCTCTATTGCTCGGCGAATAATCTCGAAAGATTTCTTTGCCTCCTCCAGTTGCTTGGTATTGTCCTCTGGGGTCTCCTCTTCGAGCTCAGATTTACTTACTCTCGAAGCACACATTACTAGTTGGTATATGTCCGGCCAGCCTCTAGGAGGAGTT
>JASHPO010000111.1 GCA_030038075.1 Nitrososphaerales archaeon
CTTGATGCCGACGTTTCTGAACAAGTAGCCTTCGTTCAATACTCTGCGTTGAACCTCCTCTGCTACTCCGCGCATAACTTCGCTTATCTTAGAGTAATCACTTTCGTCTTCAAAGAAAGTTGTTTCGCCCGATAGCGAAACCGGGTCCCATCTCTCTACGATTTCACTGTCATCTATTCCGCTGGCTGCGTTGATGAGCCAATTCGCGTTTCTGCCGAACGATTCCTTCAGCTTATCAATGGGCACTTTTCTCAGATCAGAAATCAGCTTTACTTTGAACTTGTCCAGCAAGATCTTTTGAGTGACTTTGCCGACTCCCGGAATTTTTGAGACTTCGAGTGGCGACAGGAAATCAATCGCTTGGCTCGGGGCGACCAGAGTCATGCCGTTTGGCTTGTTCATGTCGGTTGCAATTTTTGCGAGGAGCTTGTTTTCTGCAACTCCGATGCTGCAGGTTATCTTCTCTTGTTCGCTAACATGGTTCTTTATCGAATCTGCTAAAACTTTCATCGTCACAAGCTCGGTTGCTTTTAGGTCATCTTTGAGATTCAGCTCGATGCGGTTGGTAACATCGAGGTAGGCTTCATCGATGCTCACCTGTTCGACTTTGTCAGAATAATGCTGGACAATTTTCATAACGCGGCCAGATATCTGCTCGTATAACTCAAAGTGCGGGGGATCATAATGAGCCTGTGGACAGAGCTGCCACGCTCTCGAGATCGGCATCCCTGAGCGCAATCCGAATTTCCTTGCGGGATAGTTGCAGGCGAGAACGACACCGCGACCGGTTCCTCCTTTAGGATCGGCTCCAACTACGTAAGGTTCATCCTTCAGTTCTGGCTTCTGGCTTAGCTCGCAAGAGGCGTAGAAAGAGTCCATATCTACGTGAAATATCACTCTGCTGAACTCTCTGCCACTTGACAGTTAGGATTCCCCTGTTTTTCATCAGACGCGTTCAAAGGTAAAAGTTGCATGGAATTCCCTTAAATGCACATACAAAAGATTCCGTAGGAGCTGCGCGAGGTATGCAGAGCGGAAACGATTTTCCTGGTTCTCAAGTTCCTATCAGGGAAAGACCTAGAATCCTTCCGTACATCGTGCTCGCAGTTATCCTCGCACTCATTGGTCTTTTGATTGGGACTATTTGGCTCAACTGGACCATTCTCGAACACATGTACAGCTTGAAGGCAGGACTGGACTGGTTCTCAATAAATTTCTACGGCGGCCTGACTTTCGTCGTCGCCGGAGTCCTTGCGCTATTGTTCATAAATCCCATTCCAAGGCGCAGCGATCTTTTCGAAGCTTTCAACGCCATAATGGGCCTGCAGTATAGACAGACTTCGTACGGCGGATACGGCCAAATGCCGCAGCGCCGCATTAGGCCGATGTACATCAGACCGAGCACACTCCTGTGGGGCTTTTGGCAGCTTTTGAAATGGGCGATCCTTTTTGCCATCTTTGCATTGAACAACGGATTTCCTGGCTTTGGAAATCTCGCGATGGAGTCCGACATGGCAATCAAAGGAATCGGAAGCTGGAGTCTCGTCCCTCGGATCTTCGATCTTCCTCTGCATCAGGCTTCCTCAACGGAGATAATTTCGCTCGTACCGACTATGGAAGTTCAGTACCAGGTCGTCGTGTACTTTCTTCAGGTAATCTTGACAGTCGCAGCTATTCGATTTTTCCTTAAATTTGTTCGAGACGTAGTAATCAGAGCGGGAGACAAATGGCTGCGGGATATTTTCGTCACGCTATCTGCGATAACTCTGTCCGTATTTCTCCTCGTCCCCTACTGGGCAATGAACGTCACTATACCCTACGAATGGGGGGCAATTGTTACAGTTTTAGGGACTTTCGTCGGTTTGTCTATTTACTTTCAGCTCAGATCTTCTAAGGAGACCGTACCGATCCTTCAAAGAAGGAGGCTCGGAGTAATCGCAGCTGGTGTAGTAATAATTGGGCTGCTCGCGATAAATCTTGGTGCGGTCACGTATTACAATCTGAATTTCAACAACAACTACCCTAACTACCTTTGGGACCCCCAGGTATCGAAGCAGATTGCGGTGAGCAGCTGGGCTGCGGGAATCGGCAATATCACAACGACCAGCATCAGCAATATCCCTCAGGGAAACGCAACTACCACACTTTCCCTTATCAGGAACTGGGACACAAACGCTACTGAGACCCAGAGTCAAAACCAGATCGGTGTCAACTATCTGTCACTCAACACTCCGCAAATTGTCTTTGTCAATGGCACGGAGTACTGGGTAACTACAACCACGTTCTCGTATCCGACAACCGACTGGCGAGCAATTCATCTCGTTTATACTGATAGTTCGAAAATCATAGTGATGAACACTCACACCGGCGAATTCGTGAACGTAACTCAAGCATTTGGCATACCGACCCAGCCTCTGATGTACTACGGGGAGGATAACCCAGGGGTTGCAGGTTATGCGAACGACGTTTACGTAGGAGTAAAGGATGCTCCTTCAGAGATCAATAACGTCACATACAGTGGCGATGCCGACTACACATTGTGCGGGGCTCAGCGATCGCTTTGGTTTTTGGAGCAGGGACAGCTGGGCTACGCCTTTTCGCCGCCGCAGAACTGCATAGCCATGCTTGCCGACCGTAACGTCTTCCAGCGTGTCCAGAATCTTTTGATAAATGGTCTAGTCGAGGATACTTCTTCCGCGTATCTTGTAACTGACGGAACCAATCTGTACTTTGCAATTCTGGTCTACATCAATTATCCTCTTCACTCTGGATTCACAAACGTTCCAGGAACAGATATACAAAGCTACATGCGGGATTTTGGAGTCGTTTTGGTTAACATTGCAAACGGAGACGTACAAGGGTACACACTTCCTGGAAGCGACAATTTCCTGCAGACTTTTTACAAGGAGTACTATCCAAGCTGGGGGGCTGTACCGAGTTGGCTACAGTCACAGCTCAGATACCCTCAACAGCTTTTGGGAGATCAGCAGTATGCAGGACAGCTTGACGCAGACTTCGTAGACCATGTCGGCAGTACTTCTGCAGACGTGAGTAACTTTGTCTCGGGACAGCTTTTCTACACCAGACCACCCAGCACGGAAGTGCTCTACATTCCCTTCGTGATCAACAACACCGTATCATTTTCCGCCATGCAAGAAGTGGAATACCAGTCCTCTAGCGGAAAGAACCTCGCGGGACTATACGTCGTGTACGGGGGCGATCAATTGGGTCAAATGTACCTGTACACGAGCAATTCAACCTCCATCAATGGGGCGGCTCTGCTCGGCCCGACTGCGGCTTTGAGTGAATTTGAGTCAGATGCGACAACCAAAACCGAACTGACGCTAACTGACGCACAACCTGGAAATATTCTTCTGTACCCGGTAGACGGTCAGCTGTACTATTTCATTCCGGCGTATATCAGCCCCAGCACAGGCGCGGCAGTCGTTGAGAAGAATCCATTCGTTGATGTGATCGACGCCGAAAATTCTAGCGCTCCGGTCACACTTGTTTCCACCAACTCGAGCGATTACAGCTGCTATGGATTCTCCAGTTGCAGTACTAGCCAGGTATTCGCCAACGCAACACTAAGGACCCAATACGTAGATGATCTATTCACTTCCAGTGCCATTACGCTCTCGAACGGAACCATCTCCAACGCAAACATCGTTAATTATCTCGGTTCGACCGAGTTCCAGACCAGTAGCGAAAATCAAACGACTACGACGTTCATCAATAATTTCATAAATTCATTTGTCTTGAACAAGACTGTTACAAACGGCGCTATCGCATTTAATTCAGTGTTTTATTGGGTGCCCTCGGCGGGAACAGTGGACTTTGGCTTTGTGGTGTCAAGTCTAGGCGTGACGCAAGAGTATTACATCACGGTAGTCGTAGGCACTACTTGATACACGACCGTATGCCTCGGAAGACTATAGTCGTTCTGAAACTGTCCGGCGGGATTTTCTTTTCGGAGGAATTCGACAAGATAGCGACCACGCTTAGGGCCGTCGCAAGACGAAGGAAAAACACGAGACTCGCGATAGTTGCCGGCGGTGGACGGATAGCGAGGGAGTACATTTCCGCGGCGAATAAACTGGGTATCGATCAGGCGACTCAAGACGAACTAGGAATCAGGGGCTCCCGGCTAAACGCTATAGTCCTAATCAAGGCCCTGGGAGAAATTGCCGCGAGCTACGCTCCAGAGAATCTCCAAGAGCTAGTAGAGACTTTCGAGGTTACTTATAGAGATAAGCAAATAGTCGTCGTGGGGGGCATGCAGCCGGGCCAGAGTACGAACGCAGTGGCCGCTCTAATCTGCGAGAAGCTCGG
>JASHPO010000112.1 GCA_030038075.1 Nitrososphaerales archaeon
GAGGAGCGGTTGTGGTCATCGACATTTGACAAGAACCTGGATGACATATTCGCGGTTCAGGCGGAAATTGCGGCCAAGGTAGGCGAATCCCTACCTGCTTATGTTCTTCATTCCAAGCGCCCGGTCAAAGTCTCGCAGGACACAAAGAATGTTGCAGCGTACACGCATTACCTCAGGGCAACCCAGCTCTTTAATGAGGGAAGTGACGTATCATTGAAACAGGCCTTTGAGCTCTTCGAAAGCGCCACAAAGCTTGATCCTTCTTTTGCGAGGGCTTACGTTGGGATGGGAAATTGCTACGTGCAGCTCGGAGTCAGGAGTTATCTTTCGGTAAAAGAAGCAGTTGATGGAGGAAATTCTTCCGCGATGAAGGCATTGCAAATTCACCCAAATCTTGCAGAGGCGCACGCTTTTCTATCATTGAACGCTTGGGTTGTGGACGATTTTGTAACGGCGGAGAAAGAGGCGAGAAGAGCAATTCAACTGAATCCCAACCTTGCTGAAGTTCATGTCAGCCTGGCCCGAATTCAACTGACAGTAGGTTACCCCGTGAGCGCGCTGAAATCTTTCGAAACAGCGCACGCGCTTGATCCTCTTTCGGGCGATGTAGTCAGATTCTACGGCCTTATGCTCGCGTGGACAGGCCGGGAGTCTGAAGCCATTGAAGCGTGGAACAGAAGCATCAAGTTCTCACCCTTTGAGACACACCTTGCGAAGGCCGAATATCTGCTCGGCAAGAAGGATTATGAGAAACTAGAGCAGGAAGTTAAGGAGCTAGAGATGCTTTCCCCCGATGATTTTCGGACAATTTCCTTCAAGGCCTTTCTCCAAGCTGCAACTGGCGACAACGCAGGACTTGACCAGACGTTGGTGAAACTTGAGAGTATATTCAAGGGAGGAGAAACTCTTGATCGTAACATCGGCTATGTCAGATATCTGTCGGGGGATATGGATGCATTCTTTGAAGCGATGTTTCGGGCGGTCGAAAAGCATACGCTAGACCCTTTGAGAATGCGTTACTCTCCCACTTTCGAAAAGGCAAGGCAAGATCCGCGCTATAGCGAAATGCTCAAACGAAACGGGTTGGAGCCCGATCTCAAAGAGTCCCTGTAATCTCAGAGCTTATGTTTGATCTTCACTGTGGAAAAGCGGGTTCGTAGACCGGCAACTTTAATCCCACGTCGTGAGTGGTGAATGGGAAATGGCTTCAATTAGAGTCCCGGACGATGGTGCGGCGCCAATATCTGGCAAAGGCTTCGAAGCGCCGTTCAAACAAGGAGAATTTTATGTGTTCGACGTACAAGACGATATCGCTAGGTACTGGAACAAGCAATCTCCGGCAAGGAGAGTTGAGATCTCGAAACAATCGAGGAAGGAAAATAAGGACATTAGATTGATTCTTGATGGGTTTGTGCACAAGCCGGCGCACACGAAGTAGAACTCAGGTACCTGTTGTATCAAAAATAAGGACAGGGAGTGGACTGCCCCAAATCTGATCGCCTTAACCGATCAAAGTTAGAGCGTATGGCTAAGCGCCTTGCTCATTTTGCCCTTCAGCCATTTTCACCGGTATGATCTTTGATTTGTCCGCAAGGTTATTTCGTTCGTCCAAAATCAACGATACCGCTTTTCCTTCGGGGACGATAATCTTGGTGTTGTTTTGCAGCGACGCTTGGATGGTCTCGAGCTCCTTGTATATGATTGCACTATCCTTGAAGTAGGTTGTGATTGCCTCGTTGCGTAATTTGGTCGCCTGAGCGTCTCCCTCTGCGATCGCTATTGTTGCCTGTTTTTGTCCTTCAGCTTCAAGGATAGCTGCCTGCTTCATTCCTTCTGCTCTCTGGATCGCCGCGTTCTTTTCTCCGCTAGCGGTAGTTGCGACCGCGATGGCAGTTTTTTCCGCTGCCTGTCTTGTATTGTCGGCCTTTAGCACTGATTCCATCGAATCGAGCAATTCTCTAGGCGGCACGATGTCCTTTATTTCAGCCCTTGTGATCGCAATTCCCCAGTTGTTTGTCAGAAGATCGAGCTGAGTCTTCAGTTTTTCATTTATTACGGGTCGAGAAATGTTTGCTTCTGCCATATCCATGTTTCCAATAATGTCTCTCAAGACAGTGCGTGCCAAAGTATCGATCTGGCTCTGGAAGTTTGCGACGTTGTATTCTGATGCCTTTACTGAGTCCTCATCCGGCTTTATCTTGTAGAAAATTACGGCGTCGGTTTTCATGAACACCTTGTCTTTAGTAATGATGTCCTGTGGTTCGACGGGCGACATTTTTTCGGTAATATTTATTCTAATGATACGATCCACGAAAGGCACAAGGAAAGTTATTCCTTGACCGACAAAGCGATGATACTTTCCAAATCTCTCAACTAATCCCTTCTCGGTGGGACGCACTATCTTGAACGAGATTGCACTAGCCCAAATTACGATTATGATCAGTACTGCTATCAGGCCTATCAAAAGATAATCTGTCATGACTAGACCTCCGCTATAATCCGATCAATAGGTATTACGGGAGCGACTTCACTAATATTTCTGGAAGTTGAGTAATTTCTTAAGGATTAACTGGCGCTTATGATCGAGATCGTAGAATTCCCGTAATTTGTAACAATAATCGCGCCAATTTCCCCATCGAAAACAACTTCCCTGGGAGCGTTTCCAACTGAAACAGTCGAACTTTGGTCTTGCGTCCACTCCGAAACTGTAGAATTCCCCGAATTCACGACATACATTATTGGATAATTCGTGCTGAATGTTACGCCGACTGGCTGGTTAAACCCGAAAATTGACCCTATTACTTCTGAGGCGTTGATGATGTAAACAGCGTTGTCACTGTAACTAGTGACGTACATTGAGTAATCAAATGGGTCGTAGGCTATTCCGAGCAAATCTGAGGCACTCCCGCCCACCTGTAGAGTATCGACGAATAAGTTACTAGTCCCGTTGATAACGAAAACCATTCCATTGCTTCCCGTAACATACATGTCACCGTCGCGAGGATCAAAGGCTGCGCCAAACGGGACTCCTGGAAGACCAATCGATTTCTCGATCGTCAAGTTTGATATAACAAAGATTTCGCGCGAATCCATATTGACAGCATAGATTGTTTTGCTAATCGGGTCATAGGTAATCCATCCCGGTCCTGCGCCTATCGGGAAATTTGCTACGATAGTTTTGAGCGAGGGATTAATGATTACGAGAGAGTTGTTACCGACTAGGAAGGTGTAAAGAAGATGATTAGAGGGGTTATAAGCGACGAAATCAGGTTCCTGATTTGCTAGGCTTATAGATTCAGTCACTTCGCTTTTGTTGTTGATTATAGCAATACTGCCTCCTTGCGATGCTGCAACATAAGCGTCCCCCGAGATGGGATCGTAGGCAACACCATACGGTGCAGCTCCTACCTGGTCGACCGTGATTTGGGCTCCAAAAGCAGACAGGGACATGTTCGTAACAAGCTGAGTAGATGTTGCGGTATCGGTAATCGTCGAATTGATAGTACGGCTCGCGACACTCACCGTTGAACTGCTCGTTCCAGTCAAGGAAGTCTCTGTCTTGGTTTCCGAACCAGGTTGACCTAATGATGAGAAATATAGCATAAATAATGCACCCACGATAATTATGATTATAATCGAAATAGCGACGGTGTTTCTAATCTGACGATTCATCGTTGAGATACGACCCCCTCTGCTTCTAGTTACAAAGCTTTGGTGTCGGAGATAAATACGTCACCCGTCGAGTCAGAGTGAGAATTTGTCCAGGCAAATTCGGAACTCGAATAGGATTTGGATATTCCTGTTTGCCGATAAAACATTATTCGTGAAATATAGGACATGCTAAAATGCCAACTGTAAAATCTCCAGCAATAGATTTGCAACGATATTGAGCTCCAAGAATACGTTTGTCAGCGATATAACTCGCATTGACAAATCTTCGTTCAGTCTCTGGACCGGACTCCGCTCCGCTGTCTTCGTTATCATACCCATTGCAATAGCCTTTGCGACCGGCCAAGTTCAGATAGTATTCGCCGGAATAGGGGCGCTCTTCCTCAGCAACACAGAAGGACAAAAATCTAAAATTCCAATACGGATTCTCCTCGTCGCCTGCTTTACCGAGTCTTCTGCCCTCGGGCTTGGGACCTTGGTAGGGACGACTGGTTATCTTTCTCCGATGTTTATAGGCATAGGCGTGTTTACAGCTTTGCTAGCTCGAAGACGTCCGATGTGGGCACAGGTGGGAATCTTTACTGCCATCACTTTTGCAGTTGGTGCGGGCCTGCCAGGAGAATCTGTGTCATCGGCCCTAGAGCGATGGTCACTCGCACTGCCAGGAACATTGCTTGCATTGTGCGGAATCGAGCTTCATCGGATTGTCGCTTCATTTAGGGCGCGTGGAAAAAACAGATCAAATCTTCCGAAAAATATTCCAAATGTAGACTCGTCCAAAATGCAGTCCGAGATATTCCAGAATGCCATTATTCTCGGCGTTGCATCAGCCGTTGGTTTCGCGATCGGTCTTGCGCTGGGCCTTCCTCGAGATTTTTGGATCGTTGTGACAATAATAATTACCGTTCAGCCAAGTTTCGGAACTACGGTCACATTCACCTCTTTGATGGTAATCGGAACAATACTAGGAGCGCTCATAGGGGCAGCCATAACGCTTGATGTCAACAATCTCTATCCGCTCCTTGTTTTCCTTTCTGCCTTGGCCATCCTGATGTTCGCAACGAGGGGCGTGAACCTTGGGCTGGTGCAGATATTCCTTACGCCATTCCTCATCATTGAGCTGAATGTCATCTATAGAGGCCAAATTGATTTTGCTCTGGCTAGAGTTCTGGACGTGGCAATCGGTGGTATAATC
>JASHPO010000113.1 GCA_030038075.1 Nitrososphaerales archaeon
GGCTTGAGAGCGAAAGAAAGGAGCCGACCTTTAACACAATTCTTGCAGAGCTGTCAGCAGAGGGCGTTTTGGAATTTCACAAGACCCTGCGCAAGTATCTGGATCTTCTGGTTTCTGCGAAACTCCTTGATGTGAAACACGAGAAAATAGTCCAGAAAAACATTCGCAAAAAGCAGGTCTATCGCTCGAAAAATCGCGAGCCGGTTGTGGAGGCTGGTGAAAAAGGTCTCCTTCTTTACGGGCTGAATTGGGACGTACCCTTTCCCTCGTCAGTGATTGCAGAAACAGATTTACAGGGACTGGCGCGTGCCACCGTTTCCGAGAACACGGTCTATGCTTCGCTGGAGGATGCAATAGTTGAATCGCTCAAGGCGGCCGCAAAAAATCGCAAAAGAGCATCAGAAGTCATCGTATTTGCAACCGCTTTGCTTGCCACGGAGAAAAACATCGATTTTGAGTATCTAATCCGCCGCGCAAAGGAAGGGAGGGTATTGGATCAGGTCGCTTCCCTTCTCCTGCAGATCGACAAGACTTTCGCTTCGGCAGATCCGAAGATAGAGGATATGGCGACTCTTTACGAGCTTCGAAAAAGGTACTATTCAACACGAAAGCATTTGGTAAGAGCAGTCCGAGGAATCAAAACTACTATCCTGCCGATGGTAACGCCCAACCAAGTCGTAGAGTACGCGGGCAAGCAACTCGGGATCAAGGGGTAAAACATGTCGGATTTCAGACAAACGCGAAGTTCTGTCACTAGATGGAAGGAGATTTTGATTCCAACGTACCGCGAGCTGATCAACGTGGGCGTTGGTGATGTTTGGGTCTTCGGCTCTCAAGCGATGAGCCTCTATATGGACAGGCCGCTGGCAAGCAAAGACCTCGATTTGCTTGCTTCAGGGATGTCGATGCAAATACTCAATCGACTCTGCGAAATTCTTTCTCCTCTGTCCCCGCAGAAAAAGCCGTACTTTAGCTTCCAGAATCCCGAGCATGAAGGAACGCCGAATCCGGTTTTCTCTGTTTACCTGGTCGACCACGCTGGGAAGCCGTTCGCAGTAGAGCTCTTCCAGACCTACAATGGACACGACCTGCGGGAGCTGACTCCATACGCAAACCTTGTAGAGCGCTGGGACAATAGCTTCCAAACCCTCAGCGTCGAAGCGATCATCGCAACCAGGCTTGCTTTCAGACCACCGGATAGGATCACTCCCTTCAACGCGGAGCGACTGAATCGGTTTGTTAGAACGGTCAGAAAAAAGATCGACTGGAACAAAGTTGAGCGGTTTGCGGTGAAGTTCGAGTTGGAAGATAGGATAGCCAAGAACCTGAAGCTCCTGCGACAACGTCGAATAGCGATCCTGGATTCGACGAAGCTGTCATTTCTCTGAAGGTGGATTCTAGCTCCAACGAAGGCAGAAATATGCCTAGAGAATCACTCTTCGATTCGAGTTATACTCCTTGAGCACTCGAACCGATCATAGCAATCGGTCGCTTCTGGTGCTCGGTCCTCCTCACAGTGGAAAATCAGTTTTTGCTTACTTGCTCTTCAAGACGTTTCGTGATCTTGGAATAGACGCGGCGCTGTTCGATTGCGATCTGAAAGCTCCAACGTTTCGCAGGTTTGATCTCGCGTCCGCAGAAGAAGCAAAGCACATCTACGCCACGCCGAATGCGAACAAAGTCGATTCCACAATTCCAATTGAGATGTTCAAGCCCATTATTGATTTTAACTTCCTTGCAGTCCGTGAGAAAGGCCCTATCATTATGGATGGATTGGGGAGACATGACGAATTGACAGAATTCTTGATCAGTAAGGCCCGCATTCTTCTCATCGTATGTCATGAAAACCTAGAGGAGACTGAAATGCGACAGTGTAATTATCTCATGGGCAATCGATTGCAGCACCCCTTCAAATTTTACAGTTCATTCAAGAAGCGCTCAATCAAGATTACTACGACACTTGAACTCCCAGTGGTTGAATTCAGTAAAAAGCAGTTATCTGCTAGAATAGCCAGACTGGATCGCAAAGGAATTGCCTTCGGAGAGATACCGGTATTCCAGACGAAAGTTTGGCCGTGATCGGACAACTCGTGAAATACTTCTCCAAGACAGTAAATTAGTGCGCTTGTGTGGTTGCTTGTTTTTCTTCGAGAATTTGGAACTCTGATCCACTCTCATGAAGCCGTGCGATTGTATTTTCATATGCTTCGCCTGGTACTGAGAGAATATTCTTTGCGAGGAATTTCAGCCCTGGAAAGTTTTCCTTCAGTCCATGGTAGGTTTTACGGTATTTTTTGCCTCCTTCCTTCGCCTCGGATGTTTCTCCTCCCACAAGCCATCTTCGAAGCGTTTTATCGCTGACATATTTTGGCGGTGCGATTTTCAAAGTGATGAGATCTCTGTCTGCTTTTCCGGCAAGGAAGAGCAGGTTTTCATAAGCAATTGTCTCGGGAGAGAGCAGGCTTGCCTTCCCAAAAATTGCGATTGGTTTCAGTTTTGATTTGAAACTCGCCGCAATTTCTTCGACCAACGATGGTTTGATTGTGAATATCCCGCTTAGAACGCCTTTGATGATTACCGGATCTTTCTCGCAACTCAAGAAGGCTTCGAAGATTTCTCCTATGTCTTTCTGGGAATTTGCCCTGATTTCAATTTCGCAAAGTCCATTCTCTGTGACAACTTTCAGATCTGATTTTCTCTTGGTCTCACTTCCAAGCTTGCGGAAATAGTACATATCGTCTTCGGCGACTTTATCGACGGCGACGGAAAGCGAACGTTGGGAGACATCTACTATTCCCCTTATGATGCTTGACTGTTCTTCGTTCAGTCTCTTTGGTTTCGGCTCTAGGGAGATTATGCTTGAAATATCTCTCCACTTTTTGTTCTCTTTGGTGAGGTCGCCCAAGAAACATTCTGAACTTTTTCTTTCCGGGACAACCGAAATGCCGTTTTCTAGCATTGTTTGTCTTTCTTCGATGTTCGGCGCGTTCAATTCGCTTGGAATGTAAATCACGGCGGCCTGAACTGGTCTTGATTTGCCGGCTTTGGGGTGCGGCATGTCGAGAATTATTAGGGATTTGTCAGATTCATCGACGTATTTGTCTAGGTTATTCCAGAATTGCTCCGGTTCATCAGCGAGTACCGGTTTTCCATTCCGTCCAATTTTTTGCAACTCCTTGATGGTGAGCCCTAGGTTGATGATTGCCTGCGGAGAACCTTTAGGAGCTACTACATTTACCAAGGAAAGTATCCTGCCATATATTGTAGTCTATCTCTGGACTACAATATAAACCAAGTGCGCTTGATAGCAACGAGATCGTAGCCATTTGTCGATACAAGAGGAACTGCTATTGCTTTAAGAGAGGCCAAGCTCCTATTGTCTCATTTCGACCATGGAAGTTTTTGTCGACCAACAATCACTGGGAATCCGCAAGTACTTGAAAGCAGTGGGAATTACTGTTCACAACGATTCAGAAATCAGGGGAACAAATGACACGCGCGAAGGAGTTCCTGATGACCGCGTTCTTGAATTTGTGGCGTCTCATCCCGACTGGATACTCGTCACCAAGGATAGGAAGCTTGGAAAGCGTGCAAAGGATACCGACCTCAAAGTCGTCTGGGTGGACGAGTCGGAGGCGGTCGCTGTGGAAGTATTGCGCAAGCTGGCGTTAAAGGCGTACTAGGCAGTTTATCGTTGCGGATCCCTTTTCAACTGACAGAGCCTTTCGGCCTCGCCCACATTTTCGTAGACGTTCAGGTCGACAGCTTTGGCATTTCTTGTGGGAGGGTTGTGGTTCGATGCGCCAAAAGAGGAGTGTTCTAAATTGATAGATCAAACCAACGGCAGTCTTGGCTTTATAGGTAAGTTTTTTCGCCCTTGAATTCAAGATCCTTCATCGAAGTGGCCATGCCAGAGAATAATTTTTCCAAACTGTCAATTGCGCCCTGCTTGTTCAAGGGTTCGTTATTGTTTCCGCACTGGTAGGAGTACGTGCAGGCAGGACAGCCATCTACTGACTTGCACTTGCACTCCTTCAAGATGCTAAGAGTTCGTTGAAACGCGCGTTCAAGATCGCCGAAGAGGAGCCTGGAGAGTCCGCTTCCTCCGACACAACCATCGTAGACGAATATCGCGCCGGAAGACCCCATTGATACCCCGCCGATCTCCGAGCTTCCGCTGCCCGTAATGGAATCGCTGCCTTCAATCAGGGTATGCTCCAGTGCGTGAAAAGAGCCCATCAAGAAATCTTCATCGGTCAAGGGCAGACCCGCAGTAGAGGAGATTTTGCCTTTCTGAGGCCTCGGGGCTGAGAATACCAGTCCTTTAGTTTCATAGGTGTATTTCAAAGACCTGGGGAGATAGATGGGAGGACCAATTTTTTCGTCCGAGAATATGTCCCGGATCTGATATCCATCGACGACCTCAGTCATGCGTAGTGAAGAATACAGGACTTCCACATTCTTGACCAGCTGTCTGTCAATTGTTTTGATAATTTCAGGGTCGGAGTGGCGAATCGCGTCCGTTTTGAATCGGTAGCTGTCTTCCAATCGTCTTACCCTAGCAGACCGAATTTCCAACTCTACCGCGATTCCAGCTGATTGGTATTTCTTTCCTCCGAGTAAGTAAGCTGCTCCAGGAAATAGTTCTCGTAATGCCATAGGCATCTGCCTGTCGCCGATTATCTTGTCCTTGTTCTGGACAGATTCTATGATGAATACTGTTTCGCCGATCCCGCGAACGTTCATGTTTTCGACCTCCTTTCTTGCCGCGATCGTAGGGTACAGTTTTCTATCAGACCGTTGTTCCAGAAGTCCTGTTTCCACAAGACCGTTAAGGATGTCTTTGAACTCAGAAAACTCTCCGGGTTCGAGAGGCTTGTCCATTGACGCACCAATTAGCTCGAGTCTTGCCACGACCGGGTTCTTGGGTTCGACATAAGCTCGGTCGATGTCTTGAAAGTACTCGTTGGGGTGATTCTTGTAGAACGCGCTTATCGGATCTTCTGCTCTCAGAGCGAGGATTGCGATGCTCTCCTGCCCCTTTCTGCCGGCTCTCCCGATTCTTTGGGTCAAGGTCGTAATACCTGTGATCATCGAAACGACTGCATCAAGGTCTCCGATGTCAATTCCAAGTTCGAGAGTCGGAGTCGCGACTATGCATTTGAGCTCGCCGTTCTTGAATGACTCTTCGATCTGGAGTCTTTGACTCGTGAGCAGTCCCGCTCTGTGAAGATCGCTTTGAACTCCTTCTTGTCTCAGAGCCAGATTTAGAACCTCTGCGTTTTTGTGCGTGTTCGCAAATATGAGCGATTTCATTCCTGTCCGCAACAAGAACCTCGTGGAATTCGCCATGAGACTTGTCATTGAACTCTTGCTCGGATAGAGCATGAGAATGTGAATCCGTCCGCGTCTTCCAACTTCGCATTTGATTTCGGTTACTCTACTTTCGAAGAGCACACTTGCGAACTCGGATGGATTGCGTATCGTCGCAGATGAGCCTATCAGTTGAATGAAATTACCTTGGTTGATCCTCTTAAGTCGCCTTAGGATGAAATATGCGTGGCTACCAAACACGCCTATGTAGGTGTGGAGCTCGTCTACTACAACGTACTTTATCTCCGTGAGCAAACCTGCAAGGCGACCGTGAAATCTCAGATGCTTCTCGATTGTGTCGAAATTGGTTATCAAAATGTCGGGCGGTGACCTGACGATTTTCTGTTTCTCGGCTTCAGGAGTGTCTCCATCGAATACCTGAATTCTGATATCTCTCTCGGACGCTATAATTCGGTTTAGTGCCTTGAGTTGATCTCGTGCAAGAGCTTTTGTTGGGTATATGAAAAGTGCCTTGGGATTACTGCTATGGTCGTTTTTTGTATTGCTTGAAAGTATGTTGTGAAATATAGGTAGTGCGAAGGCGAGAGTTTTGCCGTTTCCTGTTGGCGCAACGATTACGGTGTTATCTCCATTGAGTATGGAGTCAATAGCTCTTTCCTGAAATTTGTATAATCGGGATCGGCCGCTGTCCTTTAGAGAGTTGATTAACGCTTCACTTATCTTGAGGCTACTAACGTCCTCTCCGTATTCTCCTTCTTGCTCCTTGAGCACCCTGTACTTGACGACATAGTAACCTTTGTTTGCGAGGAGTGTTCTCACAGATTCGGGCAACTCCTCGAATTCCAAACCATTAGCTTTAACCTCGCGCAAAATCTCAGAAAACCGCCGTACTGAATTGTCGCTGGGATTGTCTTGGATTGGTGGTATTTTTGTTGGTGAGCTTCTGACTGTGATGTTCGATTGTTGTTCAGAAACTGTCGGCAATTTTCCTAGTCCGTCGCGTGGGTGAGGGATGGTACCTTGAGTAGCGATCCTCGTACCACAGGAGTAGCAGTAATTGGCGCCGGGTTTGATTCTAGTCTCGCATTTAGGACAGAATTTCATGCTTTTACTCGACCCTGCTCGCTCGCGACGGGGAATGGCTCGATATTTAGGATGATGATTAGTTCAATCTATTGGCAAAAGTACGAGTCTTTCAGCTTTGGATTCCAAACTCATGGGTCGCGTGGCTATTGATTATTACCAAGCAAAATGTAATTACAGTCATAATACGCGCGGATATTGTTTAGGGCTTGGGCCTACTTCCGGATATTCTCCTCTACTTTGAGATATTTTGGGTTGGTCTAATACTAACATATGCCGTATTTCTGCGGAGAGTCGATTTTTACATCGAAGAGCGTGAAAAGTGGATTGATGCGCTTGAATCTGAGATTGAGCGGTACGAGGACTACACAAGCTACCTTCGGATAAGAAAAAGGAACGTATTGACTCGAAAAGCACAGGATACTCTCAACTCTCTTGATTGGTTGAGGAGGCACAGATTCCTGCTAGGAAAATCGCGGATAGCGCAAATTCGCTCTATTGATGATCGAGTCTCAAGAGTTACGCTTTTCGTTAACAGCTTCGTTACCGAATACTTGGCACATTGCAAAAAGCGACATGCGGATCTTTTTCTCAAGGAGAAGCCTCCCGACGACCAGCAGCTGGAAGCAATCTTCAAGGATGACGCCTACAATTTGGTCATCGCCGC
Organism: Nitrososphaerales archaeon; assembly: GCA_030038075.1. Taxonomy (GTDB): domain Archaea; phylum Thermoproteota; class Nitrososphaeria; order Nitrososphaerales; family CADDZS01; genus DATLTL01. The sequence continues at coordinate 7,085 of JASHPO010000113.1, forward strand.
TGCTGGCTCCGGAAAGACCCTGACACTCACGAGCAGAATAGCGTTCCTGGTACGCACTGGAATAGACCCGCGAAGGATCCTAGCTCTAGCTTACACCAAGCAGGCTCGCGACCAGATGGAACTAAGATTGATGCAAGAATTTGGAATAATAGGAACAAAGGTGGCTACTTTGCATTCTTTTGGATTGCAATTTGCCCGCAGGTACG
>JASHPO010000114.1 GCA_030038075.1 Nitrososphaerales archaeon
GTCAACGGGACGCTTAGACAGGATTCGGTGATCGGGGAGATGGTCTTCAAAGTTGATAGTCTAGTGGAATATGCTTCGCAAGGTACGACACTTCGCCCGGGAGATATAATCTCAACCGGCACGCCGCTGGGCGTAGCCGCCTTCACAGGTGCGCCCTACCTGAAGGACGGTGATATCGTTGAAGGCCAAATAGAAGGAATTGGCAAACTGCAAAATCGGGTCAGCCAAGACGCTTAGGTTTGGGTTCTGTTTCATTTCGAGTGAAAGTTTCAAGCGATAGTTCGTTCGCAAAGAGCCGGAATTGGTATTAGCTCAAAGAACAAGTGGCTAGAGTTATTAGAATCGTCATTCAAACAATGAACGTTAATGGATGAGAAAGGAGGCAATAGCGCTAGTGATAATAGTGTTATTCTTCTTCGTACCTTTTATTCCTCATCAGACACTTTATCCGCCTTGTCACTGCCCTAAGGGAGAACCCTGCAACTGTCCTAGAGAAACCTCTGCTTTTCTTCTTGCTTCTCCTAGTTTCTATCTAACTGGATTTGGAACCCATCTTTACTTTGTGCAAGGTCAAATCACTTTTCAGCCATTTTCTGCTTGATATTCACGCGAAATGAAACCTTCTAATTTTCACCCGTAGAGGATAACAGAACACAAGCTTGTCACAATTCGATCCATCATTTCGAACGAGGCATGCGGTACCATCCATAAACGATACCTGCAACGAATACTGCTAGGCTTATCGAAAGTAACAATCCCACAAAAGGTGCCATGACCAGAGAAATAACTAGCGAGATCAATGGAAGAGCTCTGATTTTTCCGCCGCTTCCTAGTATCTTGACTCCTGCCGCGGACCCAATGACGTAGACAAGAATAGCGGCCCCGCTGGGAATCAGAAGCGCGGTTTCGAGATTGACGTGCAGAAAAAAGTACGTGACAAAAACGGGGATTGTCGTTCCGAAAAGTGCGATGAGAGCTCGATCCGGCACCTTTGTCTTTTCGCTCAGGTGACCCAGAGCTTTTGGAAAGCCTCCATCCTTAGAGACGGCGTAAAATACCCTCGACATGCCCGTAGTGTAAGCGTTCACAGCCCCAAAGATGATGAACACCGCCAAAAGAGCGGCGCCGGCTGCGCCGAATCTTCCCAAGACGCTTGAAAGTATCACCGCGAACGGGGCAACGCTTCCTCCGGCTCTGTAAGCCAGAGTGCCAATTGTTACAAAGGCCACCGAGACATAGAGTGCGCTAATCAAGACAACGCTCAACGTGATGGCTCTACGAAAATCTCTTTCAGGATTTTCGAACTCCTCAGCGACATTAGACACATTTTCGTATCCGAGGTAAGACCAGAAAATCAGCGCGGCTGCAGTACCTATCGGAATAAAGCCGTTCGGGAAGAATGGTGAAAAGTTCTCTGTCCTAACCGAAGAACTCGAAAAAACAATCGCGGCCAAAAGCAGTGCGACTATGGATCCGATAGTCGCAAGCTGCACTTTGTTGCTAACAGTTATTCCACGATAGTTTATTACAAAAGCTGTAAGTATGATTCCGAAGGCAATGACGAAAGTTTCCGCACGGTCGAGAGGAAACGCGTAACCGAGATATGAAGCCGCTATTAACGTGACCGCGGGAGCGCCCGTAATCACCCAGAGAGCGAAGAGCCAACCCGCCGCGGTTGCAATCCGCAGCCCGAATGTCTCTTTCGCGAAGGAATAAACTCCTCCAGATTCCGGGCGACGCGCCGAGAGCGAAGCAAAGGTGAACGCGAACGGATAGCTTGCAAAAGAAAGGAATATCCATGCGAGTATTGAGCTCGGCCCGGCTATTCTGGCGGCGAGACCAGGAAGAACCAGTATGCCAGATCCAAGAACCGAACTTGCGTAAAGCGCGACAGCGTTACGCAGTTTGATCGCTTTCTTAAGGCCCTCTGGATCGTCTGACATCCCAACGTCGCTGTTGAGCTCCGAAAGTGCCTAAATAAAATTAGGTCTTTCTGAACAAGGATTCCTAAGAGCCAAGCGGCTTTATTGCGCTGGGAGGTATCCTTACGTAAATACCGCCGGTACCGATCGGGTTCTCGGTCGCGCTACAGAATTTGTGTGTCGTCACTACGATGTTAGCTTGACCGATGCGCACCTTATGGTCGGTGATCGAACCCCTATATTCGCGTGAAATAATTTCCCCCTTTAGCACGTTCTCCGTCGTCTCGGGTTTTGCCGCGCTCAATCCTATCTCGTTGTATCTTATCGTTACGAAAGAGATGTCTTTGGGAATCTCACCTTCGTACTGGCATATGAGCTCGGAATCTAAATCGGGAATCTTGAGTCTGGCCGTTTGCCCGCCCGGGAGGATTTCAACCAGAGAAGCGTTGAGGATGTTTGTGCGGCCAATAAACTCGGCTACGAAAGAATTTGCAGGTTTAGAGTACAACTCGTGCGGGTTACCCTCCTGCACGATCTTTCCGTGATTCAATAGTATGGTGCGATCGGAAATGATAAACGCTTCCTCCTGATCATGAGTCACGAATATGCTCGTAATCCCGATGCGTCGTAGCAGTGTGCGCAGCTCACCCCTGACTCGCTCCCTGACTTGGAGGTCCAGGTTGCTAAGCGGCTCATCCAACAGCAAAACCTTCGGGTGGTACGCGAGGTTTCTTGCGAGCGCTACCCTCTGTTGCTGTCCGCCGCTAAGCTGAGCCGGATATCTATCCTCCAGCTCGTGCAGTCCTACGAGGTCGAGCGCGTCCTTGATTCTTGTCTCGGTTTCGGCTTTGGAATACTTGCTGTTTTGCAAGCAATATTTCAGGTTGTCACGAACCGTCATGTGCGGCCATAGAGCGTAGCTCTGGAATACAAAGCCGAGCTTTCTTTTTTCTGCCGGCAAAAATATTTTCTTTTCTTTTGAGGTGACGATCTGCCCGTCAAGCAAAATTTCGCCTTCGTTGATCTCTTCGAGCCCAGCAATAGATCTCAAAATTGTAGTTTTTCCGCAACCACTCGGCCCGAGCAGCCCTAAAATTTCGCCCTCGTTCACTTTGAAGCTGACATGGTCTACCGCGACGACCTTGCCAAATTTCTTGACTTCGTTCTTCACTTCGATCTTAACGGTTTGCTGTGCCACTGATCTATCTCAGGGGAATTCTCTGCGCGAATTATTAATGTTATGCGTTCTTAACACAGGACGAGACCAAAAGAAATCATAAATACGATTCGGGTCGAACGAGCCCAGAAAACTGAATGGCAACCGCAGATCTCGTGATCAAAAACGGAAAAATTGTAACGGAATCTTACATTTTTGATGGCGCGGTAGCTGTAACAGGAGGCAAGATCACTTCAATCACTTCGAATGAGAATGCTCCTTCCGCTGGTAGAGTAATCGACGCAGGCGGACTGCACGTCCTCCCGGGCGTCATTGACGTTCACGTTCATTTCAGGGACCCCGGTTACACGTACAAAGAGGATTTCGGGAGCGGCTCTGCTGCGGCTGCGGCAGGCGGGGTTACGCTGATATTCGACATGCCTAACAACTTCCCGCCGCCTAAAAATGTCGACGCGCTAAACCAGAAGATCGAGGCGGCAAAGAAATCCATCGTGGACTATGGGTTGTATGGCCTACTCACGGAGGGAAATTTGGGTGACGTTACTCCTCTGGCGCAGGCTGGCGTCATTGGTTACAAATGCTTCATGGGTGAAACGGTTGGAAAGATTCCCCCTCCCAACGACGGAGAAATGCTGGATCAATTTGCCTTGGTCTCGAAAGCCAATCTACGGGTCGCCGTGCACGCCGAGAATGATCCCATCCTCCAGTACAGGATTGCGAAGTTAAAATCCCAGGGTCGTGGTGACGCTCACGCTCATTATGAGTCCAGAACCCACATCGTGGAGGAAGAGGCGGTCAGGCGCGCGATCATGTATGCGGCAGAGACAAAATGTAAGCTGCACATAGCCCACCTCAGCGGGCAGCAGGCGCTGGCGGCCGTGGCAAAGGCAAAGAGAAATTATCAACCCGTAACGGCAGAAACGGGTCCGCACTACCTGTTGCTTGATGACGAGCAGTATGCAAAGATCGGTTCGCTGATGAAGATGAACCCATCGATCAAACTCGCGAGCGATAAGGCGGCGCTGTGGACCGCTTTGAACAACGGCACTGTCGATATGATCGCGACGGACCACTCTCCACATGCACTTGAGGAAAAGAAAAAACCGATGATATTCGATTGCATTTCTGGCTTTCCAGGACTGGAGACCGCTGTTCCATTGATCCTCACCGAGGTTAACAAAGGAATGCTTCCCCTGACGACTTATGTCAAGGTCACGTCGGCAAATCCGGCTAGGGTGTGGAGACTGTATCCTCAAAAGGGAGCGATAGCAATAGGCTCTGACGCAGATTTTACAATCGTGGATCTAAAAGCGAGGTCAAAAGTCAACCCTGAAAAGTTCTACAGCAAGGCGAAATGGAGTCCTTTCGACGGTTTTGAGGTGCAGGGTTTGCCGATCTATACGGTTGTACGAGGCAACGTGGTCATGGATCACGGCAACGTGGACAAGGCGCCGGTGGGGAAGATGGTGACTCCGCTACCCGGAACCGTTTAAGCGCTGGAAAATCTAGTTTCCCTCCGCCAGCGTGGAGAATACGATCAATTACTTTTGCACTACTACAAGCTAGTCGCGCCAATTTTATTCAGAATTGAGCCGGAGAGAGCTCACGCTCTCGGAATGTCATTCATGCGGCTTGTGCCAGCCGTCAACATAGACGAAGCTTCTCTTCATGTAAAAACAAAGTTTGGCGTCCTCAGAAATCCTATAGGCCTTGCAGCCGGTTTTGACAAAACAGGCGAACATCTTTCGGCGATAGAACGATTGGGATTTGGATATCTGATTGCGGGGACAGTGACGTTAGATCCGTGGCCAGGACATCCCAAGCCGAGAATTGTGCGCTATCCCAAGGACAAAACAATGGTGAATGCCCTGGGTTTTCCCAATCCCGGCGTGGATGTGTTCATCGAGAATCTGAAACGCCAGAAAGTGAAGGTGCCGGTTTTAGGGAGCGTCAGCGGGCGAGAGTTAGAGAGCATCGTAAAGTGCTATGATAAGCTTCAGCCGAACGTTGCGGGAATCGAGCTCAACTTAAGCTCGCCGAATACGTCCAAGCTGAAAGATTTCCGGAAACCGGATTCGTTCAAAGAGCTAGCCCAGTCGATGCGCCCCTTGAAACGAAAACCCACTTACCTGAAAATACCTCCATACGTTGATGAAACTCAATTCTTAGAGGTTCTCGAACTGGTGAAGTTCTGGGAGCAGTTAGGCTTTGACGGAGTCACCGCCGCCAATGCGATCCCGGTTGACGAGCCGCGCGTTTCCATCAAAACTGGAGGATTCAGCGGGCCTCCATTATTTCCGAATCTGATAAAAGCGATTAAAATTATCAGGCAGAATGTTCCAAAGGATTTTGAAGTGAATGCTATCGGCGGAATCTCAAGCGCGGAAAATATCAGGACGGCCATGTCCGAAGGGGCAAACACGGTGCAGATTCTTACGGCGCTTGTATTCGAAGGGCCGGGTCTCATAAAGCAAATCCTCAATGACTTAAAGAAGCATCCCGGGAATTGAGCAGGTATGTCAAAGGAACTCATACTGGGCGTTGAGGAGCGTTCCGCGGCTGGTGAACTAAAGAAGCACACCGAGGAGCTGGGAAGAAGATTTGTTTTCGTGGACAACAAAAACTATCCGAAGGGCAAATTGTACACTATAACTAGGGCGGTTGTAGATGTCAAAACTCCATACGAGCCGGCTGGAATCAGGGCACATACCGTAGACGCTGTGATGATGTTCATGGGTTTTGGCGAACGACTGGAGGGACTGACTGCCGAGGTCACTCTGAACCGAGAAACATTTGAACTAAAGTCGCCAGCTTCGGTTTACGTGCCGGCAGGCGTGAAGCACTCTTACAGACTACTAAAGGGTTCAGGAACCTATACGAAAATAGTTCTTGCGCCGGGCGGCGACTACAACGCCGTCACGGACTAGGCTGCTTGATACGGAATCTCGGAGTAGAACTGCTTCCACGCAGAACCGTTCTTGTAGGCATCGGGAACATCTTCAATCCTAGCACCTGCAGTAAGTGAAATGTTTCCGGCCGGATTATTCCAGGCGTGGCATGGCTTTCCGAGGCAAATCCGGATCTGCGAGTTTGCCGGCGAATTTCTATCAATTTCCATCACCATTGCAGACAAGGATGTCTCTTTCGAATAATCTGGGTTATGTCTGCAGATCGAGTTGAGTCCCGGTCCATTTTCATGATCTTGGGAGAATTGCACGAATTTATCCGTCGTTAGGTTTCCTCTGTTTTCTTGAAGCAGTGTTGTTCCCCTGATATACCTAGCCTGAGTCGAAATATCGTTCGGGTCGTTCAGGTCCCTCAAAAGAACAAAGCCGTTTGCCCTAATCGCAACGCCCTCCTTGAGGTGTTGCGTGGCAACTCTGTCGTAAGAGCCCTCTAGTAGATAGACGCCGCTTGAATCGGCAAAGTGCACGTTTCCAGGGGTCGCCATCGGATTTTCGAGTATCTCGTCGAGTATCGCCTTGCCCGCCTGGAGCGCATTTGGATAGTAAAGGCCGCGTCTCAAAAGTTCCGCTCTATCTAGAGCCCTGATTCGGGTCAAGTCGACTTTTCTATTCTTGAGCTCGGTCGTTCTTGAGATGTTAGAACCGGTTGCGACACCTTTGTCATTTATTCCCATTTTCAAGCCGGTCTCTCCAGCGGCGGAGACTCCGATTATTCGCGTGCCGTCTTCTGCCTTCTCAAACTTGATTACATTGATTTCCTTGAAACTGTGATACTTCTCGCCAACCAGTTCCTTACCACCTACCTTGTCGCTGTTTTTGAGATAAATCGTATTTCCGCTGGGTGTGGTGTCTCCCATCGCCATCATCATTGTGCACTCGTCAGGGAAGAAAATCTTCTTGTAACAGTTGAAAGCTCGCAAATCGGGTACGGAGATGCCCGAGGACTTTGACATGCCAGAGATTTCGTCTATCTGGTTCTCGTCAGGTTTCCATTGGTCCAAGCGTCCGATGAGCGAACTGCGCGAAAATCCTGCAGCTTCCAGGGAGATCCAAAAATTCTCTACGTTCGCCCTAATTGCAGGTGCTAACTGACGACCTGCCAAAACTCCACGCTCGTATGAAGAGCCAGAAACCGACACTAACATAATCGCAGAATTGCGGCTTGCAAAATAAATGCCTTTTCCTTCGCGAAAATGAAAAGTTGATTTTTTGGACGTATGCCCGGGCGTACGGGAATGAGATCTGCATAAATCCTGCGAAGTCTATTGGAAATCATGAGCACTTACGAGGTAGGAAAACTCATCCACGATATTTTTGTTGACAAGGAGATTAGGAATCAGTTTCGCAGCAGCCCGGAAAGCGTGATTT
>JASHPO010000115.1 GCA_030038075.1 Nitrososphaerales archaeon
TGTTCCCCCTGATCTGGTTGCGATAGATTCCAACGTTGTGCACGCCGGTTTCAGGGTCGCGCAGAATCGTCCCCGCCGAGCAAATGTACGGGCCCCCATCCATCTCGTTATGCATAATCTGGGGAAGGAGTGAAACTTCGGCTCTTTCGTCCTTCAGTATGATTTCCTTGACCTTGCCCGTCTTTACGGTTGTGGGAGGAATAGGGTGATCTGCTCGCCTCGCAAATTCTAGAACGGCTTCCGGCTTTGACTTTGTCTGCATCGCGAGAGCAAGTCTGTTAAACGAAGAGTGAACGTTTGTTACAACAGGAATTTTTGTACCTTTAACCTTGGCGAAATATAGCACAGGATTTTGTTTTTGATTTTCGAATTTTTCCACATATGCTGTGATTCCCAGTTTCGGATCAACTTCTCTTTCCACCGATAGGACATCGGAAGGAAAAGCTGCGATGACCTCGCTAAGGAACGATCTCAGATCTTGGCCCATGGAGGCACAAATCCTCTACGAAGTATATGAGTCTCGTGGTTTGGCAGAAAGTCAGAGGAACCGTCCGATCGTGGAACGCAGGAATTTTACTCCGGCGCTTTTTTCGGTAGCGACGTTCAAGATATGGCGAAAGCGCATGGCGTCCATGATTGAACCGCTAGACTCGACTATTTTTTTGTTGAAGGCTTCCTCTTGAGACAGTTTACCAGAAATGATTTTTCTCAAAGTATCCTTGCTTGTCTTTATCGTCGCGTCGGATTTTTCCGGCTTGCCGTTCTGTATCGAAATTTTGCCGCCGTCCAGTTTTGCATAGAATGAGGAGCCGTCCTTCACGTCCACGTAGATGTTGCTCGAAATATCCTGAAGCATAGATTTCACTTCGCCGTTTCTGTTGGCAAAGAAGGTGAATATTTTCATCGCAGTGATTATTCTATCCAACAGATGATCGCAACCGCCGGCGAATTACTGGGCTTTTCTCTTCGCTTCGGAGGCCGCCTTGATAGCTTCGATTATCTTGATGTAACCCGTGCACCTGCAGATAACTCCGCCGATCCCTTCGCGTATCTCCTCTTCGGTTGGGTTTGGATTTTGCTCTAAGAGCGCGGTGCCCGCCATTATCATTCCGGGAGTACAATATCCGCACTGGAAGGCAAAATGATCTACAAAGCCCTGCTGAACGGGACTCAAAACGCCATCCTTTTCCAGACCTTCGATGGTGGTAATCTTTTTTCCCGCAGCCCTTATCGCCGGCATCATGCAAGAGTACACGATCTCGTTGTCGATTATGAGACTGCAGCATCCGCATCCGCCGTAATCGCAACCGCGCTTTGTTCCAGTCAGACCTAGTCTCTCGCGCAGAACCTCCGAGAGAAGTTCGTAGCCTTTCTCAAGGTCGACAAAGTAGTCTGAACCGTTGACGTTCAGCTTGATCCGAATTCGCTTTATCGTTTCTTGAGCCGACATAAAGTCAATTTGTGCTAGAGTGGTATTTTAGGATTAGCGATGCGGTTCAGTTTCGATTGATAAATGGCACCTTTTTTGCTATCGAAAGGAACGCCGAATTAGATTTCTATTTTGAATTCAAGTTGCTGCTACCGTTACGGTTCAAGCATAACCTTATGTACTTTCTCTGCCGCTCGCACAATAAAGGTAGCAGATGATTTTGCTAGACAACGTTGAGGAACTTCTTCGTGGGAGGAGATTTTGTATTGTCACGGTCGATATGCAGAATGATTCCTGCAGCAGTAAAAGTCCTGGATCGCGCAATAACGACCATGAATTCAAACGCGAAGCTGCGACCAACTTGTCCAAGTTTCTCGACATTGCTAGGAAAGCGAATACCCCCGTAATTCACGTAAAGAATGTACATTCCGAGTGGACCGACAATGCGGTCTGGGCTACTAGGAGAGAACAATCAGGTCTCTTATACCGCTCTGGAAGCTGGGGGGCGGAATGGTGGGAGGAATTTCCTCAAAACTGGCCAAAACCGAATGAGTATGTTGTAGTAAAGCACCGCTGGAGTGGATTCCACGGGACAGATCTCGACATGGTATTGCGAAGCAAAAAGTTCGAGACGATTATTCTCGTTGGTGTGAGTTCCTCTGGATGCGTTGACGCGACAGCTAGAGATGCATTCATGCTGGGATATGGAGTCATTGTTCTTTCCGATTGTACTTGGGCGAAAACCAGAGAATCGCACGAATCTAGCCTGAAGAGATTGAATCATCACCACGGAATAGTGACCACATCGGAAGAGGTTCTGAAGACCCTAGCGCCTCAGAAATCGTTGCTGACAGAATAGAATTTCTTGGTTGAAAATAATATATTGTCAAGAGACTCAAGCTCTTGAAATGCCAATTTTCAAGCCTGCCGAATGGATTGCGCCAAAAACCGTCGAAGAAGCATTAGACGTTCTTCAAAAGCGCAAAGCCAGAATAATTGCGGGCGGCACAGGAGTCTACGAGCTCGCAAAAAGAGGCATGCTCCCTGACGCCGAGGTTCTCCTAGATCTGCAAAGCCTCAATCTGGAATTTGTGCGGGTTGATGGCAACGTCCTCAAAATAGGCGCGATGAGCCGTTTTACTTGGCTATTGAAACAGGCCGTCTTTCAGCGGCCGGAACTCGGCGGTTTATTAGATTCGATGAAGAATGTAAAGCCGGCCCAAGTGCGAAACGTCGCTACTGCAGGCGGCGCAATTTCGATATCACTTCCTTTCCTTGATTTTGCGCCCTCAACTTTGGCATTTGATGCGAGTGTAGTTCTCGTGGGAGCAGGAGGGAAACAGAGGACATTGACCGTGGACAAGTTTTTTCTCGACTACCTGCTTCCGGATTTGAGAAAGGGCGAGATACTCACGGAGATTCAGATTCCAATCGTTCCGTCAAGCGGCAGTGCTTTCATGAAACTTGGAAGGACTGCGGGTGATTTCGCGCTGGTCAATGTTTGTGCGCGGCTGACTTTTGACAAGAGCGGGAAATGCACTGATTCGAGGATCTCTCTCGGTGGTATTGCAAACACGCCCGTGCGATCGAAAAAGGGCGAGAGCGCATTGAAGGGACAGAAATTGACAAAGGAGATCGTAGCAAAGGCTGCTGAAGGCGTTTCCAGCGAGTTCGAGCCGACACCTTCAGTTCACGGGTCTCCATGGTACAAGAAAGAGATTTCAAAGACTCTGACCCGGGACGTTGTCTACAAGGCAGCCGAAAGAGCCGGATTTCCTGTCGAAGTAAAATAGAATTTCACTTGCAGACCGGCAAATTGAGCGGAACGTTTGCGAGAAGCTTCGGCGGATTTCCCACAAGGACAGTGTCGCCAAACATGATTCCCACATCATCGCGCCACTTGGTATCGTGAATGTCGATGTTGATGCCGAATGCGGTGTTTTCTTTTAGTCTGTAATCGTTTATTCCTTCTCCGGCTTCATACGGCCAGTCGTCGCTGTAGACATACGTGGGGAATTCTGGCGAGGAGAGACCGTGTCCGTGAAATCCCAGCTCAATGTATGAAAGACCCGCTTCCAGCACTGGAGCTCTCATAGCTTTGATTACTTCCCTTAGCGTAGTATTTGGTGTCATTTTGCCCATGAGCTTCTTCAGAGATTCGACCGCTATGCTGTGAAGGTAGGCGACCTTTTCGTTATACGACCCGACTAGAGCAGTGAATTCAACTCCGACCAGATAGCCGCCATAATTTGAGTGAAATTCCGTGATTACAATGTCGCGGTTTCCCAAGGGCCTCGTGGTCGGACCCAGCGGCAGTCCTTTGCCGTGTAGCAAGTGATGCCAGTCTTGATCGATTGTGCCAGAAGCTAGTTGATTGAAGAGGTATCCTTCTCCGCCCTCGGCGAGCATTGTGTAGGCCATTTTCGCAAACACCTCGTTTTCCCTGACGCCCGGCCTAGCGGTTTCAACTAGGGCGCTGACCATCTTACTTGCAATCTGACCGGATCTCTCAAGAAGTTTTACCTCTCCGGGCGACTTGATCATACGAATGTCGTCCACGAGTTTTGTCGCCTCCTCGATCTTTGCTTTCGGCATGAATTCTTTCAAAGCTTCAACGTCATAGTGCGGCACGATGTACGGCATTTGGTCGATCATGCTCGCCATGTAATGGCTGACCAGACCGATTTTGCTCTCTTTGTAGCCGCGCTTTTCCATTTCCTTTACTATCGGCTTCATCCCCGCGACGGGGCGGATGTCATTCGTCCAGTCCTGGTAACTCAGGTGAGCGGGATAGGGCTTGTAGTAATTAGGATAGTCAAGCCAAGCAACTGGATCTCCGTCAATGGGCAGGATTCCAATGCCGCCAGACATCGACTCTGGGACCACACCCAAGAGATACCTCATGTTGGCGCTCGCGGTTCCGTAGCAGCGATCGCTCGCCCAGATTACGAGACAATCGATTCCTTCATGCTCCATAATTTTCCGGATCTTGCTCCAGCGCGCGTCTCTCTCCTCAATCGGGAGATGCGGCGTGTACTTCATTTGCTCCTTTGAAGGAATCTTCATCTGCGAAGTTTGCATAAGACTGATTGCTTCCCTGCAAAATTATTAAGCGTTCTCATAAAACGAAATTTTTGGTTTCGAAAAATTCGATTTTAGAAACGGGCGGCGAGCCTCATCCATAGGTACTAAGGTCTTTGGGAGACCTGACCAAAAGACCTGTACCCAAGACCTGCCTTAAGTCGAAAGACATTAGCTAGCTCCTCCCCTCCCCCTAGGGGGTACCCCTATGATTTCATTGATTATTCCCATTGAAACAATTGATTTCTTACAAATATTGCATGATCGGAAATTCAGGCCCATTGACCTGAATCCAGGTCTTGAGGTACAGGAGAATGTTCGGGTCATTAGGGCAGAATAGGCGGCTGCGAAGATAAAAGCAGTGTTAAAATTAACCAGTTAACTGGTTAATTTTAACACAGAATGATTCTGTTATCATCAACAGGTGAAAATTAGCCCGTTTCACTTCGGGTGAAACAATCAGATGTTGGAAGCGGGTCTGCCCGTCAAGACGCGTACTAAGACTACCACAACGATCACGATTACAGTAAGGCCGACAATTAAGATAATTCTTTGGTCAATCGGCAAT
>JASHPO010000116.1 GCA_030038075.1 Nitrososphaerales archaeon
GGCGTTCTACTGCCTTTGCAACGATCTCCGCATATTCTCGAGGAATGTCATTCAATTTCAAATCGTAGCGATTTTCGGCGAACTTTGAAACGCCCACTAGAGTACGGTTCACGAAATTGCCGATAGCATCGTTCAGGTCGTTATTCACCTTCTCAGAAAAAGAATCCCAGCCAAAATTAACGTCACCGGCTTCAGGTCTGAGCGAGATGAGCGCGAATCTCCAGTAATCGGCCGGCAGCAATTGCAGGGCTTCATCCGTCCAGATGCCTATTTTACGGCTCTTCGAAAATTTCTGGTTCTCGAAGTTAAGGAACTCAGTCGAACTGATCAAATTTGGCTCGTTGTACTTCTTGCCCGAAGCTCGCAGTAGCGATGGGAAAATAATTGCGTGGAATGGAATGTTGTCCTTTCCTATGAAGAACGATGTCTTGGTCGTCGGGTCCAGCCAGAACTCTTTCCATCTCTCGGGCTCGCCTTTTTTTTCAAAGTATTCGATTACCGCCGAGACATATCCCAGGACAGCCTCCATCCAGACGTAGATGGTTTTGTTCTCAGCTCCCGGAAAAGGAGCCTTTATGCCCCATTCAGAGTCTCTCGTAATCGACCTAGGCCTGAGACCGTCTTTTATCCAGCCGCGAGAGAATTTAATCACATTCGATGAGAGCTCCGCCCGCGAAAGATAATCAGAAACGTAATCAGACAGTCTGGGCAGATCAAAGAACCATTGTTTTGTCTCGCGAAGCTCGGTTCGGCTCCCGCAGATCACGCAATATGCGTTGATTAATCGTTCAGCATCGAGAGGTCTTCCGCAGTTGTCGCACTGGTCGCCACGAGCCCTTTCATATCCACAGTAAGGGCATGTTCCTTCTACGAACCTGTCCGGCAAAAATCTCTTGTCGTTGGGACAGTAATGAATCCTTTCGATATGGGTGAATATGTAAGAGTCGTTTGCTTGAATCTCCGTGTAATGCTGTCGCACAAACCGCTTGTGGACTTCGGATTCTGTACGCGTGTAGTTGTCGAAGGATATGTTCCACTCATGGAATATTTCTGAAATCTTTGCGTGGTTTTCATCCGCCAATTGCTTTACTGGAATTTTTCTTTTGATAGCTTCAACCTCGAGTGGGGTGCCGTGCTCGTCAGAGCCGGAAACAAAAACGACTTCGTTTCCGATGAGGCGATTGAATCTGGCAAAAACATCCGCAGAAAGCGCGGAACCTATCAGGTTTCCCAAGTGAGGAATGTCCGAGGAGTATGGCCACGCGGAAGTAACCACCCATTTTGTCAACTCAAGTCACCTCGGATTTTGGAGCAAACAATCTAATTTTTCTCACCGTTTAATAATGCTACGTTCGATTCTCTCAAACATCCGAATGATCGAGGGGCGAAAGCTAGAGTTCTCGACGAAAGGCGAGAACGACATCCTGAACATAACCGAACAAGTGCAAAACATCATCGAACAGTCCGACGCGCAGGACGGCTTTGTCACGCTTTTCCTCCAGTCAACTACTTCCGGCCTTCTGATCATAGAGTGGGAACAGGGGATATTGAACGACTTCCGGAATGCGATGGAGAGACTCGCTCCAAAATCCGGAATTTACGAACATGAGCGAGCTTGGCACGACGGCAACGGTCATTCACACATCAGATCGTCGATTGTCGGGGCGAACCTTTCGATTCCATTTGCGAAAAAGAAGCTACTTTTAGGAAAGTGGCAACAGATAGTGCTCGCAGAATTCGACGTCAGGCCAAGGAGTAGGACGCTAGTCATGCAGATCCACGCTTGAACGAAGTGGCATACTTTCTTTGCTTTTTGCTGAGCTTGTCGATTTTCAGATCAAAGCCTTCGAGAGCAAATTGCGAGACCAATGCGTCAATTTCGCTCGGAAACTCCAATAATTTCCTCTCCTTCTTTGCGAGCTCGTGGCGGTGTTTTACTAGATAATACACGGAAAGAAGCTGGTTTGCAAACGAAAGCTGCATTATTTCCGGAGGATGGCCTTCTGCAGACACGAGATTGATCACTCGTCCCTGGTTCAACAGATAGACGCGCTTTCTTCCAGAACTCAATTCGATTCTAGCAACGTTTTCCTTCACCTGCTCTACTCTGTCGCCAATCCTGAACAACGATTTCGTATCTATCTCTTCGTTAAAGTGTCCAACATTTCCCAAAATCGCACCATCCTTCAATAGTTTGAAATGAGAAGAGTTGATCACGTAAATCTGACCGGTGCACGTGAGGAAAATGTCTCCGATCCCGGCAGCCTCCCTCATCTGCAGAACTTCAAAACCGTCAAGCTTTGCTTCGAGAGCTCTTACAGGGTCCACTTCCGTAACGACGACGCGACTGCCCGATCCTCTGACCCTCTCAGCGACGCCCTTTCCTACCCAGCCGTAGCCGGAAACTACGACAATTTTTCCAGCGAGTAGCAGTCCCGTTGCCCTAATCAGACCGTCGACTGCGCTCTGACCAGTGCCGTACCTGTTGTCGAAAAGATGCTTTGTGTTCGCCTC
>JASHPO010000001.1 GCA_030038075.1 Nitrososphaerales archaeon
AAGATTGGAAGAACAACAGATCGGATTCCAGGATTCCCGCAGAATGGACGGAGTGCGCGCTATCGCTGGTCTAAGGCAATACTTGGAGCAGGTGAGGAATCCTTTCGTCGTTCTGGACAGCTGGGAAGGCTTGTTTTTTGAGTCGCACACTCTGGGAGTGGAGGAGATTTCAAAACTTGTCGAGGATTATGAGGCTAGATTTGTCGTTGTTACTGAGCGCAGGGAGCAAACAGATTTGGACTATCTTCTGGACGGCGTCGTCGTTTTGCGAAGAAAGTTTCACGAAGGGCGTGTTGTTCGTGAAATTGAGTTGAAGAAACTAAGGGGAGTGAGCATAAAGCAGTCACGATTCCTCTTTACTCTGGACTCTGGAAAATTCAGGTATCTTCCTCCGTTTTCCAAGAATAGTGAAACCGAGAAAGTTGGGGATCCGACCGTATCAAAGAGCGGATTCTATTCGACAGGGAGCAAAGGGCTTGATTCAATCCTTGAAGGTGGATTCGAAAAAGGAAGCTTCAACTTGATAGAAACGGATAACGATGTTCCGAGTGAGGTCCGAGACCTGCTCTTCCGAACAATGCTTTCAAACTTTGTGAACACCGGCCACAGTGTATTGTTCGTTCCTTTTATTGGCGTTTCGCAGGAGAAGATATCTGAAATGTTGCCCAATCTCTCGGCAGAGACAATTAAGCAATCAATTTCGATACTGAGCTATGATGGAGAGGAAGGTAAGTCATCGCTCAACGGGGAAATGTCCGAAGACATCGGACTCATCAACAAGACGATAATGGATCTCCAGAAAAAGTCAAAAAAACCCGTCTTGGTAGTAATGACTCAGGACGTTCTTGAAGGACTTTATGGCGCGGAATCCATCTCCAAGGACCTGACCGAATGGGTCGCCACTCTGAAGAGTAGCGGAAATATCAGAATTCAAATGACCAGCCCCAACGCAAAGTTGCTTCACGAGCTCAGAGCTTTCTGCGACACCGATCTGAGATTAGAAATGATTCATGGAACTCCGGTGTTGTTCGCCACAAAACCGCTTTCGGAGCTCCATGGAATAATTCGTGAACCCCAGGCGCAGGGGAAGCTGGGACTCGTTCCTATAGTCTAGGGAACTACTTGGTTTAAGTGATGCATCGCGTTCTTCCTAATCTGCGATCTATCAACCATCAGTTTTTCGCCCGTCTCGAGCAATTCTATCATATAACGTCTGGTGACCCTTCGCAGAACTCTGGCGAGCATGCCGTTTCGAGCGGGAAGATCTATTACTGTGACGACCGTGCCATCACCTAACTTTACTTTTGGGTGCATGTATGCAATTGTTATATAATCACCTTCTATAACCGTGACTGCATAAATCATATGCCTGAACAAATGCATAACAAGTATACCAGCATAAGAGTCGACATAGAAGTATACAACTCGATTTTGAGCACAAAAAAAATCCTCGAACTGGCATACAATAGAAAATTCAGCCTCTCAGAGACTATTCAGGTCGTCAATCGGCTCTCGTCGGACACAATACAGCTTGTCTCATCGAAGAGAAGGGAGCTTGACGAAATGCTTGATGGCAGGGTAAAGTCTGCCGCCAAAGACTTAGATCATGTTCTGAAAACGACCGAGCGATCCGCCAGAGGTTCGTCTCAATGAAATAACACCAAGCAGGTTAATATTTCCCAACAAGGGTTCAAGCTCGATTAATGAAACCGCGCTCCAAATCATGACGTACGTCTGGTCTGGAGTTTTGCTAGGATACAGTGCAAATAATGAGCGAGAGAAAAGTGAATTTTGACAGCAGAACCAGGAGTGCCTCCGCACAATTCTCATCACAAGACGCCGTGTTACGAGATTATTACGAAGTCAATCCGCCATTCGGGAATATCGCAATCCGTTCGATGAGTAACATCACTACATATGAAGTGATAGAGCCCACGCTCTCGACTGAGGAGCGAAAGCAAATCGAACAGCTCAAGTTATTGCTTCTTGAAGAAGTGAAAGCTCCGCTTGGAATAATTTACGGTCAGGGTCAAGTCGACGAATATATTGACCGAAATACGTCCCGCCTCATTAAGGCATACAAACTCGATATTCCGAAAGAAGCGACGGATAAGGCACTCTATTATCTAAAGAGAGATTTTCTCGGGTATTCGAAAATTGATGTCATGATGCGTGACTTGCGCGTCGAAGATATCTCGTGCGACGGCGTCGGGATTCCGCTTTACGTCTGGCATCGTGACTTCGAAAGCATTCCGTCGAACGTCTCTTTTTCCACAAAGGAAGAGCTCGCTTCTTTCATTGTGAGACTTGCCTACAAATCTGGCGGCCAAATCACTGTCGCGCAGCCCATTATGGAGGGTAGCCTTCCGGAGGGCTACAGGACGCACCTCACTCTGGACGAAGTCTCGAAGAGAGGTTCGACATTCACAATCAGAAAATTCAGAGAGGAACCACCGACCATAGTGGATTTGATGCTGTGGGGGACGATATCGCCGAGAATTGGATCATACTTGTGGATATGCATTGAGAATCTAAAATCTCTCCTCATTGTTGGGGCCACCGCCTCGGGTAAGACTACCACTTTGGGTGCACTTGCAATGTTCATGAAACCGGAATTGAAGATAGTCACCATCGAAGAATTAAGGGAGATTAAACTGCCCCACGAAAACTGGATCCCGATGGTTACTCGAGAATCCACACAAGAGGGCGTCGCAGTTTTGGGACTTTACGACCTGCTCAAGTCGGCGCTTCGACAAAGGCCTGACTACATCATAGTCGGGGAAATAAGGGGAGAGGAATCGTACACGCTGTTGCAGGCGATATCAACTGGACACGGTGGCATCTCAACCATACATGCGGACAGCGTCCTGACTGCCGTAAAGAGGATGCTCTCAAAGCCTATGGATATCCCGGGAATGCTTCTTCCCCTCATGAGCACACTCGTCATGATGTCGCGAGTCAAAATAGGGGAAAAGTATGCCCGAAGAATGATCAACATTAGCGAAATGGTGGGATTCAATGAACAATCAAAAACGCCCCAGCTCAATCCCCTCTTTGAATGGACCGGCGAGCTCAAGGATACTTTTGAAATGAAAGGTCAGAGCAATGTCTTCAAACAGATTGCAGACACGAAGCATATACCTGAAGAAGATGTTTACTCGGACATGGAAAAAAAACAACAAATTCTGGAGTGGCTTCTGAATAAGAAGATTCGTGCGTACAAGGATGTAGCCAACATTATTCGTAATTACTACTATAATCCTACTGAAGTTTACGAAATGGCGAGATTGGGTGAGGATTGGCAAAGTGAAGAATCCGCTTAAGAGATTTTTTTCCAAAGAGAAAGGGAACTCTGAGGTAGGTCCTCACGGTGATAACGAGGCCGTTATCGAACACGATAAGTCCGAACAGTTGGAACTGGCTCTGAAGGAAAAGCAACCGCAAAAGCTGAAAAAAAAATCGCTACTTTTCCATAATAAAAAAACTAAACCTGGTAAAGATAGCGACAATCGAGTCGTTTCAAAGAATCCGATTACAGATTTTTCGTACAAATTGCTTGCAAAACGGATCCCTGAAATGTTGGAGTACAGACAGGTTTATGAGCAAGCGGGTTTGCCGCTTGTTTTCGAAGCCTATCTCTCAACTGGATTTTTTGCTGGCTTCCTGGTTATCGTTCCGACCTTCCTAATGTCATTCTTTTTAGAATTACATTTTTTTCCGCATGCTGCGATCGGATTTCCGCTCCTGGGGAGTGCCGTTCTGGGAATCGTTTCTTTTGCAATAACACTTCTTGTTTGGCTCTCTTATCCAATTTTGAGAAGACGCAATTTCAAATCAGCTCTTGAAAACAGACTGGCGTACTCGTTTGGTATCCTTGGGGTGTTAGCTGCAGCGGGAATGACACTCGACAGGTTGTTTGAAAGAATAGCGGATTCTGAGTCCAACCCCGTTCTCGCGGACCTTGCAAAACGCTTTTTGAGAAATGTGAGACTCTTCGGCATGGATTCTGACAGCGCGCTTAAAGAAGTTGCTAGACATTCGCCTTCGCAGGCTTTTTCCGGAATGTTGGATAGCATTGCGGTCGCCTACAAGACCACGGGATCGATTCACGATCTAGTGATGTTCGAGTCTTCGAGATTACTAAGCGAGAAAAGTGACAATTTGAGGAGAGTCATTGCAAGCCTTGCCGTCATGGCAGAGCTCTACATCACGCTTGTGGTCGTCGGACCTATTATTTTCATCGTCATGCTTTCAATTTTCGGGTTGCTACCTACCGGGGGTCTGCCAGATCCGATACTTCTGATAAACCTCATAGTGTTCTTGGGAATACCTGTACTTTCCATATTTTTCATTCTTCTCCTTGATACTGTGGTGGGGAAAACGTAGATGCGGTACTTCCCGCAAGAATGGAAATATGCCGCATATATCGGAGCGGCGATAATCCTACTTGTCTCGTCTGCTCTAGCGTTCGCGGTGGGAAAATACCGAATAGTCCTGCCTTATTTGGTCCCATATGGAAACGCGACCCGAGAAAGCGGCACGGAATGGACCTTGTTTAATCAGCCATGGCAACTGCCGCATGGTTCTAGCGCCTCTCTGACCGACACAATTCTTAGTCTGGGGTTGCTTCTCGCCCTCGTACCCATCGCATACGTCACTTACAACAATTTCCGATACTTGAGGTCTGTCGAAAAGAACATCCCAAGGTTCATGAGAGACATACTCGAGAGCACGAATTCAGGCGTCATGTTACCCCGAGCTTTAATTCAAGCGACGACACAAAATTACGGACCGATATCAAGAGAGATTGCGATTGCAATGACAAAATTTTCCATGGGATACGATTTCAAATCTTCTATATTGGAAGCATCTGAACGACTTCGTCACCCCTACATGCTCCAAGTCGGGCAGATCATAATCGAAGCATACGCGGCCGGTGGCAAAATGCACGATGTCCTAGCCTCGAGCGTCTCTCTGTTTAACGGGCTGGACCAATACGACGAACAAAAGCAGTCCGAGTTGAGACCTTACACTCAACTTGTCTACATTTCGGTCGTTATATTTTTGATAATCGCGTACATAATCATCTCGAGATTCATAGGCCCATTAAACAGCCTCCCGCTAACGAAAAGTGCATCGAGCCTTCCAATTAGTTCGTCCTCATCTTCATTTGGATTAAGCAGGATTCCTCCAGTTTACTTCGAATCGATTTTCTTTATCTCGAGCCTTCTCGAATCTATCTTCGGGGGGATCGTCGTCGGAAAAATTGTCGATTCGTCTGCTTCGGCCGGTCTGAGGCATTCACTCGCCCTACTCCTCATCACAATATTCGTCTTCAATGCTCCTTTCATCGGCATATTCACGACAAAATGAAGATTGGAACGACAGGATATTTCATAGCGCTTGCTGGATGTGAGTGAACTGTCAAAACAAGACATGGCTAACCAAAAAGAAGCGCTATTGCTCAATCCGGACGTTCAGACAATGATCCAAAGAATGGTTGACCAAGGTGTCTACTCGATAGGATCGAAGCTGGAGAAGGCGGGCATTGTTTACCCCGTGTTGCAAGAGCTTTTCCCGAAAAAGTCAGAGAAGGAGATCAAGATATTTCTCGACGAACTTACAAAGGCAGATATTTTGCGATCAAAGTTGCTGGACAAGGTAATTATCTGTCCAACGTGCGGCAGTCCTTCGGTGTACTCGAAGTACAACTGTCCTAGATGCTCTTCGTTCGACATAGGAAAAAAGATAATCATCGAACACATCAGGTGTGGTTTCATCGGCTCGGGAGACAAATTTCAGAACGGAGAGATGATGATTTGCCCGAAATGCAAGAACATCGTTACAGATAACGACTACCGGAAAATCGGAACAAGTTTCGAATGCAATTCATGCGGCACGCGCTTTGAAGCGCCCAGGATGAGCCATAAATGCAATTCCTGTGAAGACGTCTTCACCTACAAAGAGGCAAAGTACGAATCATTATTTGAGTACGAGCTCACGGAAGATACAAAGCGAGCAGTCGCGAGAGGAACTCTTCCACTTGCCTCAATCATTTCCACTTTGAAAGAAAACGGTTTTGATGTGGGATCAAGACGCGATTTATTGGGAAAGTCGGGCGCAACACATACATTTGACATCGTAGCAAGGAAGGGCTCCGCGCTCGTGGTTGCGAACTTTGCTTTTGAACCGAAAGAGGAGGATATCATAGGATTGTTTGCCAAAAAGTATGATATCGACCCGACTTTCACCTTGCTAATAGCTCTATCCCCTCCTACCAAGGACGAAGAAACTGTCAGTAAAGCTTACGGTGTGAAAATCATCTCGGCAACTGGTTCACTCTCTATAGGAAGTCAGATCGTGGAGTTGGTTGATTCACTTGCGAAACCTGAGCCTAAAGCCGAGGAGTTGTCGAACAAAGGGACAAACAGCGATAAAGACGCACTTCCAGAGAGTGAATTAAAACCAAAAGAGGGCGCAAGGAAATCCGAAACTAAGGACGAGGATTATTCGGAATTGGACGAAGCATTCGAGTCAAATCGTTCAAGACGTCACGACTGGGATTCCGAAGGTTTCTAGGTATATGCGAAAAAGTGCACACGTTGCTGCGGGTGGATTCTTCAACTTATCACGATTTTCCCTTTACGTGATAAAGACAAAATACTGACCTCTGTGCTGAAGAGGAATTTTATCCGCGCAACCACCATCTCTGAGTTCGTTGTTTCGTGCTTCCTTCTGATCAAGCACATTCACAAAAGGAAACGCAAACTAGCCTCGACTTCGAAATTACTTGCTTCGCAGCCGAGATCCGAGCACAGTTATTAGGGTTTTTGGATATCAAAAGAGTGGACAGATACCTAGGTGTCAGCGGCATTTTTGTGCGCGCTAGGCGGGGATCGTTTCTGGTATCAGCTCAGAAAGAAGTTCGTCTCCTGACTCTGGACCAGCTTCAACTTGCTTCACTAAAGACTTGAGCGCGACAATCTGATCGAATGTCAGCCTGACTCTCTTTTCTTTTGTCTCTTCGTCCACTCTTTCGTCGTGGATGTTCAATCTGTGCTTCGGTATCGAAGCAAGCTTCGAGTACTTCCTCTGAGCCGGAGAATTGTGCGAATGCGAGTGATGTATCAAGTAGACCTCGTAACTTCTCTTGTGCTCCCTGACGGCCAAATAGCGGTAAGCACCGCAGCCGCATTTGTCGAGATTCAGGAAGTGTTGCATGGAAGTAACACTTTGAAATTTGCTTTAAGAGTCGGTGTAAATTATTTCATATAATTCAGTGACGAAAAGTGAATGAAACACCGGTTCGGGGCATTCAGAACCATTATCGAAGACGATATCGTGTTAGTTAGGTAAGGATGGTCTCTGTTCCCAACATGATTGTAACTTATTCCAAACTCAAAAAGTATTGCGACGAACACGGCGACTATGACCTTGTCGAAATAGACAATAAGGTACTTTTGACTTTCAGCCCCACGTTCCCCGAAGCGACTGGAAAGGCAGATTCTATTGAGCCCAAAATAATCATGATCGGACATCTTTTCGGAATCAAAGTCAAGTTTGATCGTGTGGAGGTTGAAGATGATAATGGCCGAAGAATTCGAGAAATCGAAGAAGCAAACATGGTCTATCAACCTTGGCTAGACTTTATCGAAAACAATTACTGATCTTCAAATTTGATTTCAAAATTACGACGCGACAAAATTTTTCACAAGAGTTATAGACGCAACTTGGTGGAAAAGGAGGGCAGTCAGAATGCTGTCGATTGAAGACCTTTCACTTGAGGGAAAGCTCGTCTTTCTTCGGGCTGAGTTGAATACACCAATCGAACCTCCTACACAAAAGCTGACAAATCTTGGCAGAATTCAAGAAGCTTGTATAACAGTCCATGATCTGTCCAAGAGCGGAGTCGTCATAGGTTCACATCACGATTACATCCCACTCGCACAGCATGCCGAAGCTTTGAACGGAATGCTGGGGCATAAGGTAATATTAGACGAAGAAATCTTTGGCCCAACTTCCCTGCACGATATTAACTTTTTGTATGAGGGCGAAGTCCTTTTGCTCGACAACCTCAAGTTTACGGCGGATGAGAATATCGAGTACTCGCCCCAAGATGCGGCGAAAACTGTTCTTGTTCAAAAACTGCACAAGGACTTTGCCTGCGTTCTCGACTCGTTTCCCACCGCACATCACGCCCATCCATCCATTGTTGGCTTTTCCTATCTTCTGCCTACATGTGCAGGACGCCTCGTCAGCAAAGAACTGAAAGCGCTAACGAGACTTACCTCCTCAGAAAAAGCGCCTTTCACCACAGTTCCTGGGGGTGAGAGGATTAATGGCAGGTTGGAAGCAATTGATGCGTGGATAGCTAACAAACGGGCCGATAAGATTCTTCTCGGCGGGCAAATTGCAAATCTCTTCCTAAGGGCGACGGAGAAAATCGAGTACGATATCGGATTCGACAGCGAAGCCGAGGCGTTAGAAAGAGCGCTTCTGTTGCTCGCGGACTATCCTGATGTGTCCGAATTACCAACGGATGTTGCCGTCGCCAGGTCGGAGGAACGTATAGATGTCCCTATCAACGAGTTGGGAAGGAAGGAAAAAATCTTTGACATTGGCTCTTATGCCATTGAGCGTTATTTCCGCATAATAAGGAGTAGCGGAACCATTTTCATGAGCGGGCCGGCAGGTATGTTCGAAGATCGTAGGTTTAGACTGGGCACCGAATTGCTCCTTAGATCCATGGCGTCGTCTTTCGGCATGACTATAGTCAGCGGTGGACACTTGAACGCCGCACTACAACGAATCTTGGCATCGGAGAATGGATTGACCACGTCAGCACTGCCGGACGGGCACTCGTATTATGTCTAGCGGGAAAGCAGCTTCCGTTAATCGAAACCTTGAATGAATACGAGAGGAGGCTCAAGAAATGATAAATGTTGCAGTAAACGGTTATGGCGTCATTGGGCGAAGGATCGCCGATGTTGTTCTACTCCAACCAGATATGAAATTAGCTGGCATAACGAAAGTTAGACCTGATTATAAAGCAAACTCCGCATTCAGAAAGGGATACAAGATCTATGGAACAGATGAAAAGAGCAGAAAAACGCTATCCGATGCAGGTATTGCTGTCAAAGGCGTCATCAAGGATCTTGTATCGGAAGCTGATGTTGTCGTTGACGCTAGCCCGGAAGAGGCGGGAAGTCAAAACATCTCGCTTTACAAACAGCTTTCGAAAAAGGCCGTCTTTCAGGGAGGCGAGGAGCAGGATATTGCAGGATTGTCTTTTGTTGCCCAATGTAATTACGAAAGAGCCCTGGGCAGACAGTTCGTTCGTGTCGTCTCGTGTAACACCACAGGGCTGTGCAGAGTACTTCATTCTCTAGACGAAAATTTTGGGGTTAGCAAGGCAAACGTAGTTATCGCGCGCAGAGCGACCGACCCCGACGATAGCTCAAAGGGTCCGATTGACTCTATCGTCCTTGATCCTGCGACTGTCCCATCTCATCACGGGCCGGACGTAAATTCAGTATTGCCGAATATCCCAATTGTGACTATGGCCTTCAAGGTGCCTACTACGCACATGCATCTCCACTCCCTCATGATTTCGACCAGAGAACATACGACAAGAGACAAGGTAATCGAAACGCTCGAACGGACAAATCGAGTCATGTTGGTTGACGGGAAAGGCGGATTCAAGTCGACCTCAAATATAATCGATCTCGCAAGGGAAATGGGAAGGCCCAGAAACGACATTTACGAATCAGTTATTTGGCGCGATTCCGTGTCTGTGATCGACAATGAAGTTTACCTGTTCATGGCGATCCATCAGGAAGCCATCGTGACGCCTGAGAACATTGACGCGATTCGGGCGCTCGTGGGCGAAACAGGAAAATCCGAATCCATGGATACCACGAACAAGACGCTCGGAATCCGTACGTAAATGATCTCGAAAAGTCAAATTACTTAAAAGCGAATTAGGCCCTGCGTGATTTTCCCTTGTCTGAACTCGACCCCTATCAAAATGCAATGAGGCAGCTTTCAGGCACCGCGAGCCTTTTGAAACTTGACGCCGACATCATAGAAGTACTTTCGCAGCCCAAGAGAATCCTCAACGTCTCACTTCCGGTGAGAATGGATAGCGGAAGAATTAGGGCCTTTCAGGGCTACAGGGTCCAGTACAACGATGCGCGCGGTCCGTATAAGGGGGGAATAAGGTATCACCCCAATGTCAACCTGTCCGAGGTGAAAGCTCTCGCGGCCTGGATGACTTGGAAGTGCGCAGTCGTCGACATTCCCTATGGCGGAGCGAAAGGAGGCGTGATTTGCGATCCGAAGAGCATGTCTCTCTCCGAGAAGGAGAGAGTTACGAGGCGTTACACCTCCGCAATCTCTGACATTATCGGTCCTTACAGGGACATTCCCGCTCCGGATGTCTATACTGATCCTCAGACGATGAGCTGGATAATGGACACCTACAGTCAACTCAAAGGTTATCAAGTGCCAGAGTGCGTGACCGGCAAACCTGTCGAACTCGGCGGCTCTGAAGGGAGGAATAATTCGACTGCGAGGGGCTGCGTCATCTGCGCTCGCGAGGCGGCGAGTAGATTGAATCTTGCGCTAAAAAATGCCAGTTGCGCCGTGCAGGGTTTTGGGAACGCCGGTTCTTGGGCCGCCATGTTCCTGAAAGAGCTCGGAGCAAAAGTTGTCGCGGTCAGCGACTCAAGAGGCGCGATATATTCCGCGGCAGGCATTGATCCGTCTAACGCCCTGAAGCACAAGGAAAAGTCCGGTTCCGTTGTAGGATTGGAGGGTTCGACAGAAATATCAAATGAAGAACTGCTCGAACT
>JASHPO010000117.1 GCA_030038075.1 Nitrososphaerales archaeon
ACACTATACCAGCTTGCAATGACTTCTATGTCCAGGCCATCCTTCACGTCTTGGATAGTTTCTACCAGTCTGTTCAGAGTATTGATCTCGACACTTTCCGACGGAATCGAAGAGCTCATCGCTTGTAGACCTAGAATGCGAGATTGCAAGCTCCCCTTTTGATTGAATGTGCCAAATATTGATGCTCAATCGATGCAAAATAAGCTCACCCACGGCTAGCCAAGCTTTTAACCCGCTCTCAAATACGAGAGTTTGGAAAAAAGTGTGAAATGGAAAGTCATCTTGTTCGGCTTGGGTCCCATCGGGTGTTCAATTGCAAGGCTCGCGATGACTAGAAACTCGCAAATCGAGATTGTGGGAGCCGTTGACTCTAACGCGAAACTGATTGGGAAAGACTTGGGCGATATACTTGGACAAGAGAAAACCGGAATAAAGATTCAGAGAAATGGAAAGGCGCTTTACAAGAATGCAGATATAGTCCTGCACGCGACCACCTCATTTCTCGCTTCAGCAAAGAGTCAGCTGCTTGAATTCTGCCGCTATGGCCTTGATGTGGTCAGCACCTGCGAGGAGCTCGCCTACCCTTGGTACGATAATAGACTGATCGCCGAGGAAATAGATTTTGCCGCAAAGATGAACAATGTAACGCTCCTAGGAACGGGGGTAAATCCTGGATTTGTCTTGGATGCTCTGGCGGTGACTTTGAGCGGGGTTTGTGAAAATGTTTCTGAGATTCGTGCGACGCGAATCTTGGACGCCGCGAAAAGAAGGCTACCCTTCCAATCGAAAGTAGGGATCGGACTGAGCCAAGAGAAATTCAAGCAGAAGGTGAAAAGCGGAAATTTCGGTCATATCGGACTCCCGGAATCTATAGCAATGACCTCCGCAGCAATGGGGATGGACGTCGATAGAATCGACGAAAGGATATACCCGAAGATAGCAACTTCTTCCGTGAAGACAAAGCACTTCGGGGTTGTCCGAAAGGGTAAGGTCATCGGACTCGTCCAGGATGCTCATGCATATTCGAAGTCAAAACGGATCGCGACGTACCACATTGAGATGTATGCTGGCGCGAAAGATCCTTACGACGAAATTGAACTGATCGGCGTTCCAAATATCTCGCTCAGAATTCCCTCTGGAACCCCGGGAGATATTGCCACGGCGGCGATAGTCGTTAATTCTGTTCCGAGGGTTGTGGAAAGTCGATCGGGACTGATGACGGTTAAGGATTTGAGACCGGCGAGCAGTCTGTTCACCACAAGTTAAGGTAATGATACTCGCAAGGACAACAGCAACGAATCGCCGCTTGCAATAAATAATTACCAAAACGTTGCAGATATATTCTGAGTACAATGTCCGGCAGCTCGAAGGAAAATACGGTTTTCGTTCGAGAAGCTACCGGTCTTGTGAAGCAGGTATCTTTCCTCGATACAATCGCGATTAACATAAGCTACATGTCCGTCGGCGCTGCGCTCGCGCTGGTGGGTTTCACTACTATACTTCTTCCAACCATTTCAGGTGTCAATCTCGTTTACGCATCTGCCATTGGAGCTCTGATTGCAATTCCCCAGGTAGTAGTCTACACGATCATGCAAAGAAGAGTCTCACGAACTGGTGGAGACTACGTGTGGATGTCACGCTCGCTGGGAGGATTTCTTGGGGGATCGCTGTCCTTCATGGGAATTACAATGGAGACAATGCCGTACCTAGCCCTCATTGCACTTTCTGCCGTGTTCGCAATCGGTTCCGTAGGTGTGGTTCTTGGAGATTCAGGAATGAATTCTCTCTCAACCTCGGGATCAAATCCCTTGCTCCAATTTCTCGTAGGCTCCTCGATATTCATAGCTCTGATAGTGCTGAATATTGTAAGGCCAAGGGCGGGATTCAGAATTATTTCGATCTTCTGGACCGTCGGAATTATTGCGTTGATCGTATCGATAGTTGCGCTCCTATATGCAGGTAGAACGGGAGTCGAAAACTACGTTAATTCTCTAGATATTTCAAACACGAGTTATCAATCAATCGCCGCTTCGTACCACGGTTCACATTTCAATTTCGCCAATACTCTTCTCATGCTCCCTTATTTTGCACTTTTCACCTACCCTTGGTTCAACGCTGCGCCGTCAATTGGATCGGAAATCAAGGGACAGAAGGCCATTTCATGGAATGCACCTGTGTCACTGATTCTGACTTTCATCTTGATAACTGTACCGTTTGCCACGATGTACTACGTTGGAGGATTCGCTTTCATTAACGGGGCTCTTACAAACTCGAACTTAGTCAATGACTATTCATTCAATTTCTGGACACTCGCGATGGGCGTGTCGAGCAGTTTTCCAATTCAACTGGTAATCGGACTGGGTTGGATCCTTTTCACTGTAGCGGTGCTGGCTTTTGGAATTATTACGATTTCCAGATATCTCCTTGCTCAATCCTTTGACAGGTTTCTCCCGGAGAAACTTTCGTACGTTAGTCCGCGCTTTTCCTCCCCGGTAGTCGCACATGTCCTGGATTTGGTTGTCACAGTTACCTTAATTGGGCTCGCCTCGTTTCTGTACGGAAGAATATCATCGCTTTACGGTGCTATCGTTGCTTCGATGATTTACTTCGCGTTTGTAGGAGTTGGAGCAGTAATTTATGCTGTAAGGCACAGCAATGACAAAAGTAGAACTATCCTCGCGATGGCGGGCTCTCTGCAAGTACTTGTATTTGCCTACCTCACTTACGAATTCTTTGCCTACTACTCCGTTTGGGGTGGTAACTCACTGGCCTACGGTTACATCGTAGCGACTTTCATTGCGGGCGCTTTGATTTACATCACTTCAAAGAGATGGCACTCTAGAAAGGGAATCGACATATCCATCGCATTCAAGGAGATTCCCCCTGAATGAAGAGCTTATTTCGAAACGTGTTTTGCGAATTCCCTCGAAGCCACAACCAATTTGGAAATGTCGGATTCTGAGTGCGAAGTTGAAAGGGCTCCGATGTGTCCTGGGATAAAGTAAATCCCATGCTTCGCAATCAAAGAAAAGTAGTACTGTTTCTCGGTCGCTCGGTCAGACGAGTTTACATCCGAAGGCGAAGTTATCTTATTTTGATTTTCGCTCAAAAAATGCGTGGCAAAGAGCGACCCAATCCCCGTAGTGTGGGTGCGATAACCCTGCTCATCAAATGTTTTGTCAACTGACTTTCGTAGCTTTTCTCCCATTTTTGCCAAGTGAGTGTAGATTTCCTTTTTGTGCTCGACCAGCCGTTCGAGTGTAGAAATTCCAGCCTTCATGCAGAGAGCGTTCTCCGAAAAAGTTCCACCGCCGATCCAGACCCTCTCGGTTTTCTCTTTGTGAAGGTTTGCGTCAATGAGTTCTAAAATGTCTCCACGTCCTGCAACAGCTGAAACAGGCAATCCACCGCCAAGTATCTTTCCAAGGGTCGTAATGTCTGGCTTTACTCCGTAGTATTCCTGGGCTCCGCCGAGCGCCAGCCTGAAACCTGTGATGATTTCGTCGAATATCAGTAGGGCTCCAACCTTCGAGCAAGCGTCCCTGAGAAAGCGTAGGTACTCTGCGTCAGCGGGAAGGACTCCGCCGGCACCCATAACAGGCTCGAGTATTACGGCCGCCAAATCCACTTCATTTTCGGCGAGGACTTCTTTTGTCCCCTCGATGTCGTTGAAAGCGGCAAGTTTCACCCGAGCGTCGTCGTCAGAAACGAGACCGCGACTTTCAGGGACCTCGTAGGGAGAGCTTACGCCGACAGTTAGGGCGGAATTGTATCCGTGCCAGCCGCCGGCAATCTTGACAATCGTCTTCTTATTTGTAAATCCCCGCGCGAGGCGAACCGCGTACATCGTCGCTTCCGCGCCGGTCGTACAAAAACGAACAGATTCCGCGCCAGGAACCGCCTTGTTTACAATCGCCGCAAGTTCGTAGGCGAAGCGGTTGGGGGTGCCGTAGAGCAGTCCGTTTGGAACCTGGCCCCTTAGCGCCTTTACAAGGAAAGCTGGTGAGTGCCCAAAAATCAGCGCGGTGTGACCCATCCAGTAATCGGTGTACCTGTTGCCGTCGAGGTCCCAGATGTATTTCCCGCGAGCTTTAGCCGTGTAGAAAGGATACGGTTCAAAAAATCGGGCATTATGGCTCTGTCCGCCGGGCATTATCTTTGAGGCATCGAGGAACATTCGATACGATTTCTTGGTCTTTGCACGGTAGAGAGAATCGACCGTCTTCTTCGCATCCAAAGCTGACTTACCGATCACAATTTCCTCTTTGTAAAATTGTTTTTGTCAGCGTTTATCACGAGCGTCTTTACGAAGCACACGGCGTTGTCTGTGACTTCTGTTCCCGGCACGACAAAAGCGCCGACAACAGCATCCAGCGTAAAATCAGCGTCCTTCGTGTTTCCCCTGAACCTCATGCGAATCTGCGTTGGCTGCTGCCTTAAGACAGAATTTTTATCAAAAGTAATTCGTATGTTTTTTTCGCGTTTATCGAACCAATCGACAACGCTCTTTGACGTTTCAACCGCCAGTGTGCCGATCTGAAATTTCCTGTGCGATTTGTTGAAATCTTCGAGAAGGACCTTTGCACACTCCTTGGTCAACTTGTCGACATATTCATACGATTTCTGGACTAGTTCTTTTCCCGTTAGAGGATCGGTCATGCTGACAAATCACCGAAGTACGCGGGTAAAATGTCTTTACGGCCTTTTATCAAGCCTTTTGCGGTTCTGGGCAGATCTCAGAACAAGCCTTGAAAGCCCAAAAACAGCTCGTTCAAATAGTATTCGACCGAACAAAGCTGGGGGATGGGATCTGAATCGTCGTCCCAATTTCTCTCAAATTCGTCTCATTTAGTAGCAGTGGCTTAAATTCAGCCTCCCGCCCTAACGGTCGTACCTTTGTACCTAATCATTTCAAAATACCTGCATTCAGCGCGGCCGCCTGATTGTTCTGTGACATACAATATTTGTAAGGAACCAATTGTTTCAACGGGAATAATCAATGAAAACATAGGGGTACCCCCTAGGAGGAGGATCGGAGCTAGCTAATGTCTTTCGAGTCGTGGCAGGTCTCTGGTACAGGTCTTTTTGATCAGGTCTTTCAACTCGTCAAACGTCGAGAAAGTTGCTGCCGCATATCAAAGATGTTTTGAGAAAAATTCATCTCGAAAACTCGTTAGCCTTTGCCTCAATCCGCTTTTTCGCCTTTGAGACCGAGGCATCAAGCTTCTCCATAAATTGAGGATTTCGGGCGGGAGCACTTTCAAGGTATTTCAGCACGCTGTTGATGTCGGCATTCGAACCCATCTCTCTTGACGTGAAGGTCCACACCAAAGACCACATTCTGATCTTGATCAAGAAGAGATGAACCCTGTCTCCGGAACCTTTCGTTATCGCGAAACTCTCAGAATATCTTTCGCGCAAAAGGTGCAGCGCCGGTTCCTTCGAAGAAATTAGGGCGGGAGCTCCTCTTCCAGAGAATAGTGGATCGTCCTTAGACATTACAGGGCACTCTCAAGCACTGCAAAAAGGCCAGAAAGAAATTGTAACTCGATCAAGAGGCAGATTTTGTCCCGCGCAGTTTCCAAAATAAATTCTAGGTAGAAGAAACAAACCCGAAAACAATCTCAAGAAGGTCTGAAAAATTTTCAAAGAAATATCCGCTGCTCGTTTTTGAGTAAAAGAAGCAATGCTTATAATACCTATAGAACCAATCAGACAGCCCGCATGTTTTTGTTGGCGGCGTCCACGTCAAGCGAAAGGGCATAGCCCGTGCAATGAGATTAGGACCTCCAAACATGCGAACATTACATGGAGGTTCAATGTAAACATTGAATCTGACTTTGGTTTGTGCTTTTCTTCCGCAAAAGAAAGCAAATCGTACTCCCAATATAACTCCGGTTGATCCTGCCGGACCTGACTGCTATCAGAACGGGACTAAGCCATGCGAGTTCGCCAATCAGAGCACGTTGGTTGGCAGCGAACGGCTCAGTAACACGTAGTCAACCTGCCCTAGAGCCGAGAATAATCTCGGGAAACTGAGGATAATGCTCGATAGATCAAGATTCCTGGAATGGGTTTTGGTCCAAATGATGTAACAGCATCTTGTTGCTATTGCTCCAGGATGGGACTGCGGCCGATCAGGCTGTTGGTGGGGTAAAGGCCCACCAAACCAGTAACCGGTACGGGCTTTGAGAGAAGGAGCCCGGAGATGGACACTGAGACAAGGGTCCAGGTCCTACGGGGCGCAGCAGGCGCGAAACCTTCGCAATGCGCGCAAGCGCGACGAGGTTATTCTGAGTGATTTCCGCTGAGGAA
>JASHPO010000118.1 GCA_030038075.1 Nitrososphaerales archaeon
CGAAAATCGAAAAATATTGAGAGTGTTAAATATCTATTGACTGAAGCAGAAATAGGTTGGAACGATTCTAGTGCGAAATCTGAAAGAATCTCTCGTTAAGTTTCCTTTTTGTTCTGAATTGCTAGCTTAAGCAAGTGCGAACAGAACCAAAAACTGCAAGAGACTGCAAAATCTGCCTGTAACATCTTAATTATATATAATTAAGAAATCGTGTGGCAAATTGAACCCTAAAATGCACCGAAAAGCTGCCACTCTAAAAATTCGTAGTCGCAATGTTGCCGGAATTAGCCGGGTTATACTCGTAGTTGTTGTTGTAATAATTTTGATAGCAGCAGCTGGCATCGGGTTAGCCTATGCACATAACCCTACCAACAGTACCACGACTCCTGGCATAGCCTCTTCCGTTACTCCTACCACTAGCCCGACCGCGAGCTCCACGACGAATTTCGTTAATGCTCAAGGCGTCGTTAGTTCAGATCTACAGGCGTCGGCAACTAATGCTTCACAATGCAGCTCAAGTTCTCCTACCGACGGTAGACCGATCAGAATCGGGGTGTTAACCTCGCTGACCGGCATATACACCGACTTGGGTCAGGACATGGTGGACGCTACTAACATGCTTGTCACTCAGATAAATAGTGAAGGCGGCGTCTATGTCAGCTCGTTGGGAGGTTGCTCCTTGCTCCAGGTCTTTTACGCCGACGAGGGCGATTCTACCCAGCAAGCTGTGGCCGGAATGAATCAACTAGTTTACAGTGACAATCCTGACTTTATCGTTGGCGGTGTCGGAACTGCTGACACCACACCTGCAGAGAACATAAATTCGGGCGCTGGCATCCCGTTCAT
Organism: Nitrososphaerales archaeon; assembly: GCA_030038075.1. Lineage (GTDB taxonomy): Archaea > Thermoproteota > Nitrososphaeria > Nitrososphaerales > CADDZS01 > DATLTL01. The sequence goes on from JASHPO010000118.1 coordinate 847, forward strand.
TATAACCGACGCCACGGGAAATACTCTCACCACCCGTACTGATATCAACGCGACGTGGGACTTTATCTTCGGCGAGACGACCCAATACGCGGTGCAGCAAGAAGTCAATTTCCTTCTCCAAGACATCAAGCCAGCGGTAGCACCTAACAGTAACCTCACCATGGGCGATCTGGTCGAAGCAGATTCTGTCGGCCAGCTAATAACCAGTTCTTTCCAGAACGACACTAACGGTCAAGGAATAGACTTCATTCACTCCTCTACCCAGCCAGCTACACAGACTGACGTTTCCGCTTCGCTACTTGCCTTAGAAAATGTGAAGCCCGATGTCGTAGACATACAGTGCTGCGGAGACGTCGCGGCTGCTCAAATCTCTGCTATTCAGGATTTCGGCATGGGGAATGTACCCATAATCGACCAGAATGGCGAGACCGCCGCCTTCTATTCCGAATTGTCTGCATTTCTCGCCCAGTCGCCAAATACTAACATCTTTATGGGGACCGAGTTCCCAGCTTTCGCGGTCAACTATTCTTCAAGCGTAACAGCGTTTGAGAACGAAGCAGAGGTCACCGCGGGCGCGGTTCTCGGTCCTATTGCTGCAGTGCAGTATGACGCAATCAATCTGGTTTTGGAAGCAATTCATTCTGTAGGCACGGTCGACAAGAATGCGGTGCTCAATGCCTTGGAGGAGGAAACATTTCCGGCCGGCTTACTCGCTTTTCCCAACAATGAGATCAAAGTCAGCGGGGTCAATGACTTCATCTCTCAGTTCTTGATTGAGCAGATAGAGTACAACTCTACCTTGAAGGCGGCCGTGCCTTATGTCGTCTGGCCCAGTGCGTTTGCGCAGCGAAGCGTGAACGTAACAGGTTTGGTCTAGGCAAGAGGAAAACTTGTACCCTTGCCTTGATCTCTCCAACCCTTTTCTTTAATCTCCTGATACTGGGCTTTGTGTCCGCAGGGTTCTACGTTCTGCTGTCTTCGGGGATCACATTGATCTTCGGAGTCATGAGAATAGTGAACCTTGCTCAGGGGCAATTCGTCCTTCTTGGCGGATACGTCGCATACTCACTGACCGAACAGGTTTTTCGAAACGCATATCTGTCCATCATTCCCTCGATGCTTGCTGTAGCAGCCCTAGCCGTCGTGGTTGAACGCTTTACCTTTCGACGATTGTTGGGCAAAACAATTGTCGGTGGTATTTCTCAGGCGCCGTTCTTCATAGGCTTCGGTCTTCTCTACATCCTTGAGAACGGTATGTCACAGATCTGGGGCGATCAGCCCCTCGTGCTCCTGACGCCGCTCGTTGATTCGAAAGTTGACATCGGCACTATCGCGATATCTGCCAACTGGATAGTGGTGATTTTCACTAGTTTAGTTTGTATGATAGGACTGTATTTTTTTCTCGGTAAGACAAACCTCGGGAGAGCGATCAGAGCTACCAGCCAAAATAAGAGCGAGGCCATGCTTGCTGGCATCAACATAGGCCGGATATATTCGATAACTTTTGGCTTGGGTGTCGGACTGGGCGCGTTGAGCGGATCTCTCCTCGCCACCGTCACTGTGCTCCAACCGTACACGGGTGCAGACCAGTTGTTCATAGCTTCCGCCATAATCATCATAGGCGGTCTGGGGAGCGTTGAGGGGGCGGTTCTTGGCGGCCTGATTTATGGCGTTGTGGAAAGTTTTACCACATACTATTATGGAGGCTACGCAAGCGAGGCGCTCGTCTTTGTCGCGATGGCTATCATTCTGATCATAAGACCTGTGGGGATATTCGGTATCAGAACGGCGGTCGAAAGATAATGCGCTTTGGGAATTTTTTGAGCCTCAAATCTAGCACTTTCTGGCTAGTTTCTCTTGCACTGATCATCTCAGTAGCTTTTCCTCTTTTGGAGAGAAATCAGTACTTGATATACGTAGGAGTATACGCTCTTTTCACCATAATTTTCGCACTCAGCTGGGATCTTTTGGCATTTTCGGGCCAAGCTAGCTTTGGGCATGCGGGTTTCCTAGGTGTGGGAGGATATACTTCCGCACTGTTCGTAATAGCGTACAAGATCCCGATTGTTCTTGGATTGTTGCTCGGAGGTCTGGCGGCCGCCCTTGTTGGCGTTGTAGTCGGGGTTCTAAGCCTGCGACTCACAAACAGGGTGGCCATGTCATTGGTAACGTTCGGATTCACTGTCGTTACGGAGGCTATCGCAATCGCGATCAACCAGACCCAAGCCTACCAGGGCTTCGACGTGCCCCTTTTCTCCACCACTTACACTGGTGATTATTACAATGTCTTAGTTATAGCCGTTTTCACAACGATAGCCATTTCCATAATTTTTGCTTCGCCCGTAGGCCTCGAGCTGTCAGCAATAAGAGAGGATGAGATGGCCGCCGGCACGATTGGCATAAATGTCCAAAGGCTCAAGCTGTTCGTTTTCATCGTATCCGCTTTTTTTGCAGGATTGGCTGGTGCCTGCTTCGTCCATTTCATCGGATACATTAACGTCGATATATTCACCTTGAACAACAATCTAATTCCCATAGTCGCAACCCTGCTGGGTGGCGTGAATACAATTTCGGGTCCTATTGTCGGGGCGATCTTCTTCTCTTACCTAACCGAAGCCACGACATTTCTCAATGCGAAAGTTCAGTACGAAGTGATGGGCGCGATACTAATCATAGTAGTGCTGCTCGCCCCAATCGGTCTCGTGCCCGGGTTAGTACGGCTTGTAAAGAAGGTTTTGAATTCCCTTGGCAAGGCTACACGAACCAGTCTTTCGTCTGAAGAGAGTCCTGTGATTTTAAACCCACCGTAGCGATGTGAAATCAATTTTGCTCGAGGGTCTGAGTCTTCACAAACAATTCGGAGGAGCGCTCGCTGTGAATGATGTTTCATTCACTCTGGAGGATGGGGCTATACTCGGTCTGATAGGCCCTAACGGATCTGGAAAATCAACACTACTCAAACTCATCATGGGTATAGAGAAAGCCGATTCGGGAACTGTCAAGCTCGATGGGAAGAGAATTTCTGGAATGAAATCCTACCAGATCGCAGAAAGAGGCGTGGGATGCACGTTTCAACTGACCCGGCTCTTTGGAGGCTTGAGCGTTCTTCAAAATCTGCTCGTCGCTGTTGCGTCTGCTCAGCGGGGCGACGCTGCAAAGGCGAAGGCAATCGATCTCCTCGCAACTCTCGGGATAGATCGACTAAGAAATGTCACCGCAAGTTCGCTGTCTTATGGGCAGCGAAAACTTCTAGAGCTAGCTAGAGCCATGATGCGGAATCCAAAAGTAATTCTGCTCGATGAGCCTACTGCGGGCGTCAATCCGATCTTGATTGAAACGATGCTTCAATTCATAAAGTCGATGAACCGGAGTGGCGCTTCATTTCTTCTTGTCGAACACAACATGCAAGTGATTTCGAAGGTTTGTCCCCGCGTTTTGGTAATGGATCACGGAGAATTGATAGCTCAGGGAGAAGCTAACACGGTATTGTCCGATTCAAAGGTGATCGAGGCATATCTTGGTAGAGCTTAGTGCAGTAGATATCAGGTCAGGATATGGTGATATGGAGATACTTCATGGGGTGTCCATAACAGCCGAATCCGGAAAGGTAACTT
>JASHPO010000119.1 GCA_030038075.1 Nitrososphaerales archaeon
TGTGCAAGTTGCTAGGCATGGAGTAGAATTTCAGACACTTCAAGCCTTTTGTTCTGGCTATATCGATTAACCTACTCACAAGAGCCATTGCAACGCCTTTTTCTCTGAATTTCCTTGAGACAACGACAGAAATCTCACCGTCTTCCTCGAGCGATGCTTCTCCAATCACAACTTCGCCACTTAGCGCGAGAAACGTCTCGCGTTTTGGCGAATATGCAATTTGTTTTGCTTCCTCTACAGAGATTCTGTGGGGAGCCATAAATCTGAGTTCCAAGTCTTCCAAATCGAGTGACTCATACAGAGCTAAGATTTTCGGCCAATCTTCAGCTGTTGAACGTCTGATCGCAAGTTGCTCGCTCGATTGGTTCATGGCGACGAATAGTTAGGGTACTTTGGGCTAATATTACGAATACACAATTATCAAAAATGAAAATAAGCTTATTCTTTCGCATGAAACAAAAATATGTGGGGATTTGAAAGTAAGGGGTATTATCGCCCACCAGCGGCTTCTATCGTTTAAATAGAGCTTCGAACCTCAATACGTCCGCAAATGTACCTGCTCTCACCTCTTGTACCTTCGCTCCGTGAAGACCTGAATTTCGCCTTATTGGCTGGAAATTCCCCGGATACAAATATTGTAATGAATCAAGCTACTTCTCACAATTATCCATTGAAAACTAGGGGGTACCCCCTAGGGGGGAGGGGGGAGCTAGCTAACGTCTCTCTAGTCAGGGCAGGTCTTAGGTACAGGTCTTTTGATCAGGTCTTCCAGTCTCGTCAAACGTCGAGAATCTTGTTGCTGCATTTCAATGATGTTTTCAGGAAAATTACAGTGATTTGAGATGAAACCCAAGGAAATCTCTCTAGTATACGCGACTTGGTGTCCGCACTGCGATCCTCTTTCCGTCGAAGAAACAAAGAAAATGTCAAAGGACCTCGGAGTGCCGTTCCGCCTTTTGGACATCGACAAGGCAGGCAAGGAAGCAGACGATCTAGTGAAAAACTACGGCGACGACGCCGAGGATTACCTCGTCCCGCAGGTGTTCCTAGAGTTTCCCGACGGAAGGGTGGAGCACATCTTCACGGGATTCTCGGAAGACCCCAAGATAACCAAAAGGCACTGGGATGACCTGTTTAGAAGTAACTACTACAAGAGCCTCAAGAACTAGTGCACTTTGGGCAGAGAAGAGAAGGATCACTTTTCAACTTTACAAAGAGTTTCTTGCAGTTTGAGCACAGAAAAGTCCCGCGGGCCTTTTCCTCGTCGTTTTGGGGATAAAACGTCCAGTAGTACTGGACTATCTTCCCGGTCTTTGACACCTGCTTTATCTCATCTTCGGCGGAACCGCCGAGCTCCCAGCCAAACCGCGTGGCCATCCTGATGTCTCTTGACCTGACCCATTGTGAGCCTAATTGATCAGAAAGAAAAGACAAAAACCACTTTGCGTCGGGCCTGTCGGAAAAATAGACGGCGCGAGAAACATACCCCTGTGGACACACGTAAGCTCCAACGAGGCTCGTCTTTTCCTCGTTGATGGGAGTAAACTTTGCCGTCTGGTCGCAGTGCCTGCCGCACTTGGCGTCCTTTGCGAGGAGGTATTTTTCGGCGAAACTCAAAAGCTCCATGCAAGATTCTACTCAGCGCGGCGGTATAAGCATAACGAGCTTCCCATTTGCCTTCTCGGGAAAACCAGTCGTGGCAACAGAGGCGAGCATGCCGGGATCAAACACAATCTCTTCGCCGGTCAGATCCGAAACAAGGAGAGTTACGAGCGGTTTGTGCGAAACAAGTAAAATCATTTCCTCCGGAGAATACTTGCCAAGAACCTCGTATACTCCATCAGGCGAACCTTCAGGCTCAATAGAGTTACTTATGGAATACTCTACGCCGAATACTTTTTTTGCAATTTCGGCAGTCTCAATAGCTCTGGGCAAAGGACTCGAAAGCATGACCCCAGCCCGCAAACCTCTTTCCTTTGCCATCCTCAAAACTCTTCTCGTCTCGAAGACTCCATCAGGCGTAAGATGCGTGTCGGCCCTGCCGTGGCGCATCACGTGCAATATCAATTTCGGAGAAACTTGGAGTAAATCCTATATGCGAGTTGCTCGTATATTCGGCCCTCGGATTCCGGCAGAGTGACTTTATTGGGTATCATGAGAGTCCATCTTAGTCTTGGCGATACCGTATACGTGAGCGACGAAAAGGATCACGGCATTATCGAGCAGTTCGTCCCCTACGGCAAGGTAATTGTTCGCCTCATGAAAAAAGGAACCGTCCTGAAATTAAGCCGCGGCGAAGTTAAAAAGTCAAGACAGTGATGGGATAACTATTTCAAATCGGGATACTCTACGTGGTGTCGGAATGGCAAAGAGAGGTCGCGTCCCGCTTCGTCTGGACATTGTCGGTCTTTCACCGGAGCGCTTCCAAGAGTCCCTGAGAAACGCCCAGTCGCTGGTCGAGTCGAGGACAAAAGGCTCTGTCTCAGAGACGCGCCAGAACCAGGACCAGCTCTACAGCAAGATCGCCTTGATCGCCCTGGACTTTCAGAGAGCTTATGGCAAGGCAGTCCAGGTCAGGGTTTTTGAAAAGTCTGCGAACAAATTCCTCGAAAAAATCATGAGCGTCCGCAGGTCAAGAAATCAGAATTCGCCGGTGTTTTACGTGAACGGCGTGAGAATTTTTAGGGGGTTGCCGGGAAGTTTCTCAGAACTGGACGAGGCGATCGAGAACGCCTTCGGGAAATCCCGCTAGCAAAGCATTAATCTTTTTTCAAAAAGAATCTTTCGATGATAGTCCTCTCTTACGCTGGAGTCTTGCCGAAAATATCTAAAGAGTGCTTTGTCGCCGATAACGCCGTTCTAGTAGGCGACGTCTCTTTAGGCGAGGCAAGTTCTGTCTGGTTTGGCGCCTCAATTAGGGCGGAAAAAGGCCCCGTGAAGATCGGAGAGCGTTCTAATATACAAGACAACAGCGTCATTCACGTCGATTCAGGCGGTTCATGCATTATAGGCAGCGGTGTCTCGATAGGGCACGGCGCGATAATTCACGGCTCTTCCGTGGGAGAAAACTCTCTCGTGGGAATGGGAGCTATACTCCTCAATGATTCTAAAATCGGGCGGAGCTGTCTTGTCGGGGCGGGAGCGCTCGTGACTCAGGGCACGGAAATTCCAGATGAAATGCTCGTTCTCGGATCACCTGCAAGGGCGGTCCGTAAACTCACGCGCGACGAGATTTCCGGGATCTTGGAGAACGCCCGCCGCTACGACGAGCTACGAACCGAGTACATCAAGATGAAGTAGCTCTTGCAATTCGATGCGTACTCCGACTCCAACAGAGTCGGTCCCGAGCACTCTGAAAATCAGGATTCTTACCTTGCGGACGAAGAGTATCTTTTGTTCGCTGTCGCAGACGGCGTTGGTGGCTACGAGGGCGCGAAGGAAGCCAGCTCCTTCGCCATAGAAAAGCTAGAGAGAGGCGGCTCGAATTTTAGACGAGAAAAGCCTCTCGCAGTGCCTCGTTCAAATTCATGATGAAATCTCAAGGAGACCTAGGGCGCTTGACTATCCCAACATGGGAACGACGCTCTCCTGTTGCAGGATCTTTCCGGGAAAGCCCGATACTGCTGTTCAAAGGCGAAGAGATGACGCCCGTTTATACCGACGACTCTCACCGCGCAGATGATCCGCTGTCGATGTTTGGCATTGTTCAATACCTGGGTGCAGAGTCCAGTATCGAAATTCACACCGAGACGCTGGAATATTCCCCGGGCGAGGCGCTACTGCTATGCTCTGACGGCGTGACGGACAACCTTCTGAATATTTCTGGGCAAGGAAAAACTTGTCGCCCTTGTAAAATCTGGCAGTGCGAGGAAGATCGTGGAGAGCGCCCTAGATCTAGGAGTGAAGCGGGACGACATGACGGTTGTCCTCTGATATTTCCGAGAATAATCGTTATGTACGCTCGATTCAATCCAGTTCTTTATGAGGGTTGTCGTCACCGGCGCGGCCGGGTTCATCGGAAGCCACGCGGCGAAGAATCTGATCAACCGCGGCTTTGACGTAATCCTCGTCGATAATTTTTCTTCCGGTTCTAAGCAAAACCTTCTCGATATCGGTGTGGGGAAGGAATGTGTCGTCGGGGATCTCTCGGATTATTCCTTTGCGCGCGAGGCTCTAAATGAGGCCGACGCCGTCTACCATTTTGCCGCGGATATCGGGAACGTCGCCTACCTTCACGGCACCCCGCAGAGGGAACTCGTCACGATGGAGACAAATCTCGTGATTGACGCGAACGTCTTCCGCTCATGCGTCGAGAACAATGTGAAGACTATAATTTACGCCTCCAGCGTCTCTGTTTATCCCATAGATGAACAAACAGGCGGCGACAGGTACTTCCAAGAAGAAGATTCCGAGAGAAAGATCAATCCCGAGGGCGGCTACGGCTGGGCCAAGTTCATCGCGGAAAAACAGCTCTCCATGATGAAGGATGCCCACATTGGAATTGCTAGGATTTTTCACGCCTACGGGAAGAACATTTACCTAAACCAAGACAGAAGCCAGGTGATGGCTTCGCTCATGGTAAAGGCGATCCGGTATCCTTCTGAGAGATTTGTGATATGGGGAGATGGAACGCCGCGCAGGTGCTTTGTCCACATTGACGACGTGATCGACGCGCTTGATAGACTGTATGACTATGCTACCAAGAGAGGAAACCTTACCGTGAACGTCGGCTCGCAGGAGGAGGTTACGATCGAGGAGCTCGCGGAGAAAATAATCGAGATTTCCGGAAAGAAAATCACACCTGAACACGATCTCACGAAACCGCACGGAGCCTTGCAGAGACGGCCCAATCTCCGGCGGATAAAGAAAGAACTAGACTGGGAACCGAAGACTCTTTTGTCCTTTGGATTAAAAGAGACGTACGCGTGGGCCGCTTCTAGAACTAAGTGTTGAAGATGAAGGCGCTTGTCACGGGCGGGCTGGGCTTTATCGGGAGCCACCTAGTTGACCACCTACTTTCGGACGGCTGGGATGTTATTGTGCTGGACAATCTCTTGACCGGCAGGAAAGAGAACCTCGTGCACCAGAAACAAAACAAGAAATTGAAAATTCTGGAGGGTGACGTCAGATATCTCCCGACGGTGAAGAAGAGTTCTCGCGGCTGCGACGCGGTCTTTCACATGGCGGCTCACGCCCTGATGAGGGTCAGCCTTACAGATCATCGGGCTGACATTGAGTACAATCTGATGGGAACTGTCAACGTGCTCGAGGCGATGATTGCCAATGAAATTCACGACCTTGTCTTTGCATCCACTTCTGCGATTTACGGCGAGGCAAAGGTTGTTCCAACTCCGGAAGAGTACATAGGACTACAGACGAGCTTGTATGGCGCCGCGAAGCTTGCCTGCGAGTCATATCTCCAAGCGTATTCGGAGTTTTCTCCGATTAAATCATGGTCTTTCCGATTCGGAACCGTCCTTGGAGAAAGATGCAGGAGAGGCGCGATCTGGGACTTTGTCCACAAGCTCCAAAAAAATCCCCGCGAACTCGAAATACTCGGGGACGGACGACAGCGCAAGGACTATCTCTGCGTGAAGGACTGCGTCGACGGGATGATGCTCGGCTACCGCAAGAGCTCCCAAAAGGTGAATATCTTCAACTTGGGACTTGAGGAGCAGACCACCGTGGACAGGCTTTCGGACATTGTGATCGAAGAGGCTGGGCTTAAAGTCAGGAAAAAATATACCGGCGGGGTTCGAGGCTGGATCGGCGACAACCCGATCGTTTATCTCTCGATCAATAAGATGCAAGGCCTGGGTTGGAAGCCTGCAATCTCGCCGGAGGATGCTATTAGATTGACTACGAGATGGACGTTAAAAGAACTCGGCGGAATTCCGAAAACTCGAAAAAAGCTAGAATTTTCTTGAAACGTCTTTGATATGAGGCAACAAGATTCTCGACGTTTGACGAGATACGAAGACCTGAAAGGAAGACCAGTACCTGAGACCTGCCCTAACTAGAAAGACATTAGCTAGCTTCGATCCTCCCCCTAGGGGGTCTCCTATTGTTTTCATTGACTATTTCCATGATAACAATTGAATTCTTGCAAATATTGTATGTTGTGAAAAAATCGAGCCATAGCATTTGATTCGGGTAAAATCAAGGTACGGGTGGTACAGAGGTACGAGTTAGTCGCGCGACTGCGCCTTCTTTGCAAGATCACGTCAAGAGGAAACTTGATTGCGGCGTGTTACCACTATAACGGCATGACGTCAAAACTTACAGTCTATATTAGCGACTCGGCGAGAGAATTGCTCGATGATT
>JASHPO010000120.1 GCA_030038075.1 Nitrososphaerales archaeon
ATTGTCGTACCATCTCCGTACATCGGAATCACTTAACATTCGAGCTTTCTTTGAGAGCTTCTTCCTAGCTTTCTTACTCAGCTTTGAGTTATGGCCGTTGTTGTTGCTACTACCGTTACTATCCGTCAAAGTAGCCGGCTAGGGAAAGGTCTAGTATAAAAAGTGAGCCTTTACCGATTCAACAATTCACTAGAAAACCCAGAGGCCCGCACCTGCCCTCGCATTGCTGCATGAGCTTTTTATCCTCTTTATGATGTTTGCATTATTTGCCTATCTCGCAATCTCCATCCCAATGGCGAAAACGGCCATCGATCTGTTCATTGCTCTTTTCTCGGCTATGTTCAGCGGTTTATTGGCAGTTGCTATTTCTATTCCTCTTTCAAATGATAGTGTGGGGATCGCCATACAGTCTGTGAGATACATAGGCTTTTTGGGGCAATCATCATCAATATCGCATTTGTGCTTGGGATAGCGTTCGCGTTTCTTTATGCCATGATGAAATCAATGATGATCTCATTCAAGAAGATGGCGCCGAATGGTACTGTTACCTCTTCGGTTGATTTGAGCATCATAATCTTTCGTCATCAACCGATAAGGTAACAGTACCCAAAAAAGTAATGTCCTTAAGCAAGTGAATTGCATAGAGAAACGCTAAACGACTTTGCCAGCAAAGAAAACTAAGAAGAAGAAGTAATGTCCGATGGCATCGGACTACCGCCATCAGCTCGTCTGCAAGATTATTTTATCAGTTGCAGGCGAGCTAGCTGACGTATTTTCATCATCTAGGTGTCGTAACAGCATTTTGACACAGTGATGGCTCTTGTAAACATTCTTCAAACAAGAAACCATCTGTAGAAGTTGATCGCTGCTTAGATTCGGTTAAAAGTTGTTTCTCGCCGCTCTATGCTTTGGAAGGCACTCTATGCAGTAAACTGGTCGCCCCTCGGTGGGCTCGAATGGTACCTGCGCCTTTTTGCCGCAGTCCGAACAAATAACGTCATGCATTACTCTTGGAGGTCTTGAAAAGTTGCTCGGCCCTCTGCCTGCATGTCGTGTCTGTGGTCTGTTTCTGCTGTTTCCATAGCTCATCTTGTAAAAACGCTTCTGCGGCTCTAACGTTTCTGGACTATTAAGGCATTGTCAGTATAATGATTCAGGAAAAATGCTATGAATAGATAGTGCCTTATACTCGGAAAGCCCTTTGATTCATGTGCCTATCAATTCACCTACTCCAGCTACGATCTGTACAAAACATAGCATAAGGTTGCGTGCTGACGAGCACGGAAACCTCCGATGCCCGGTTTGCGAAAATATCAGCAACCAGAAATCAGCTCGCAGAGGCGGCCGGCACTAGGCCTCCTGATACGGGATATATCGCAAACTAGCGATCTTTTTGGTCGCTAGTTCCAGTCGTGAGAAAAATCGAGATAAAATATGACACCGGCACCGAAGATGAAAACTGCAATTCCCACAGGAATCTCGATTGCTAGGTTGCTTAGACCAGTCAGAGCCCAAAAGAGAAACACTAACGTGCAGATACCTAAGATGGTAATCATAGTTTTTCTTATTCGGTTCATTTAATGAAACTGCGCTTTGCTCCCACCGAGCAACTTACACTGATTAGGAAGCACGAATACTAAACCACGATAACAATAACTGTTTTCTCAAAAGTATGTCAGGTTCTGAATGCCGCGGTCGCCCAGCTCGGTAGGAACCAGGAACTTTCAGAACCTATCGTAATCTAGACCTTACAACTTTGTACAGTCTATTCCCTGGTGACGGCGTTAGGCACTCTTCAAGATCGCCGCATTTTTTGAGTTCGGGGCGTCCATCAATGAACCAGTCGAGCGGAGAAAGCTACCCGAGCGGTAGACATCTTTCATCTGCTCGTGGAAACTGTGTATTTCACTGACCAACGCGCAGTTCTTTAGAGCGATTGAGGGCCTTGTTTTCGAGATACCAGTAATCGTAGACCGTACAGCATTGGAGCGGCAAGCGCCAGAAGGAGTGCGAAGCCCAGTGGGAACTGGGGGACTGAGGATGCCGGTGACGAAGCCATAACCGCAATTGTTCCAGGATCTGTTATAACTCCATTTTGAGTACTGTCACAATCGCCACCATTAACTGAGGGGCCCTGTCCATCTGTGACAGTTATGGTAAACGTGTCCGGTCCGGTCTGCGTAGTACCGCTTTCAACATACGGAGTTCCATCATCGCATGACTTTACGAACTGTCCACCCGGAGGTATCGCGTCTCCCTGTGCAGGATAACCTGGGAACTCTATTTGGACTGTCACCGTCTGCCCTAGTGTAAGACCCGTTATGGTGTATGTCCACCAGCCGAAAGGAGTCACGTAACCTGGCGGCGGTGTGTATCCTGGGGGTGCGAGAGCAGAAGTTGCCGAGAGCGTGCCAGCGCTGCTGGCCATGATGATATTTCCCCCAACATCTCCAGGATTGTTCCACTGTTGCTCAGAGCCTTGAACGATGTTTCCTGTGGAAGAACCCTCGCAACTAGTGGGCCAATTGTCAGCTGGAGGCGGAGTGTTCGGGAAACTGTCAGGCCAGCCTGGCGCTGTGCAATCCGGGCCGATGACCCAAATTGATATGCTATCGCCGACCGCCATTGAATAGTCTGACGGACCTCCATAGGAATTTACGCCTCCCGGAGACTCTAGTCCGAGAGCAGAACCAAAGCCGTCAAATTGTATCTCGTTGTCAGTCCACGTTACTAGGTTAATTCCGATAATGTCGCCTCCATATCCCGCTCCCCATTGCTGGGTGTCATCCGAAACCACAATTGAGGGAGTTGTGGTGCTACCCTCAGTGTCAACAGATCCATCACCGAGGGCACCTGTGGTCGGATATGTGTTTCCGAAACCGCTTCCGCAAATAGTAATTTGCTCGGAGTTCATATTAACAACGGAGATTGGGCTGACCGATGTGATAACGGGGACTCCAGTATCAGCAGCAGCTGGGCAAGACGCCGAGCCCACAGTTAGTGGAATACCATAATCGTTCGGGTCGGATCCTCCGTTGAAGGAAACGTAGGAGCTGATGGGTTGACAGTCTGTTGGAAAGTTTGTGTACGGAGGTGGTGTAGACCCGCTGAACGTAGACCAACCAGAATCGGTACAACCTGAACCAACAATATAAACGTAAATCTGGTCACCTGGCTGTATGCTATATTGGCTAGCATCAGGAGACTCAGCAACGCCACCGGGACAATTGGGCGCGCTACACGACCCTCCAAAACCATCGAGAACAATCTGAGAGTCGCTCCAGGATTCGATGTCAACGCCAATAAGATCTCCTCCGAAACCGGCACTCCAGCCTTGAGTTTGGTCAGCAATCACTATTGAACCGGTAGTAGAGCTCGGCTGAGTCGTTGAAGAGCCGTCGGCAAAAGTATTGACCGAAGGGAAAGTGCCGAAGCCACATCCATTGATAGTCAATGTCCATCCAGAGTTGGACGGGAGAATTACTCCAGTCACGGAGTTTACGGTCAAACAAGGATCCGATGCACTAACGGAAGGTGTGACAGGAACCCGCAACAATGCACCCGTGAGTAGCAGTAAAGCTACGAGAATGAAAAATATCGAAAGATGCTTCATATAATTCTGGGGCGCAAGCCTCCAATCGAGGATATTTATTTCTCGTGAAGGCCAGATTCACTGATGTGAATTTCAAATTCAGGCGTCATGAAAGCGGACATCTCTTTCCAAAAACACGATTTCGGGAGTTTTGTGAAGGGCGAACTCTTCAATGTGGTCCACCTGAACGGCATGGCTCGTACAGACAATCCCGAGAATATTTCGTTTGGGTGAGTTCTGCCCTTTTCTTGGTCGAATGACGATTGTAACATAACTGAGGGATTAGAACTCGTTTTATCAGCCATTGACTTTAAATCGCATTAGTAGTATTTCGAAATTCAAGGCGAAGCCTTTACTTCGCTCCTCGGGAAAGAGGGGCGAGGTGTAGCGTGTGCCGCGGTCGCCTAGCCTGGTAGGGCGACGGCTTGCTAACCATTTGTGGTGCAGAGAGCCGTTTCGGTTTACACCGATCGTGAGTTCAAATCTCACCCGCGGCGCTCCTCTAAATCCTCCCAAATTGTGAATCGTCGTACCAAAAAGCACTAGGCGAAGAAAGCATACACGTACGATAGAATCGCCCAGGACGAGACCACAACACAAATCGTGACATAGATCCCCAACTGCCGCTCGCTTCTAATCATCGTCGAGTATCCTGCAAACAGCGGAAAGGCAGCAAGCATAAGACGGGGAATCGAATAAACAGAATAGCCAACCATGAAAAGAAGGGGTACCGAAAGAGTAAGAGAGTAAATCACGAATAACCATTTTCTGGGGTCGTCGATCTGCGTCAATAAAATGATACCACCGAATAGAAACGCCTCGAAGAGAATGTTTCGCACAACCCAGTATGTCGGGGTTAGTTTGACCCCCAGAAGATCATAAACCCTAGTCAAGAACGATCCCGCTCCCTTCGAGGAAAGCGTCCACTGTATCTGTGCGATTGGATTACTTGCCTTGACGCCCCAGAAAATTCGTTCTAACGAAAAGAAAGCGAATGGGTTCCCTGTCGCGATCTTGTACGCGGCGAGGAGCGATGCCCCTGCTATCAGCACTGGGGCCAGCAATTTGAGGTAGACCAGGGCTTTCCTATCCTTCTGGAATACGAGAAGATAGGTGGCAAATGGAAGGACAGCCAAAAAGAGGTCGTAGAGAACTAGGCCTGCGGCGCCGAGCGCAAGACCTGCAAAAAAGTATCGGCGCTTGAAGAAACAGATGAAAGCCAGTCCCAGAAAGATAAGGGCCAGAGCATCGGAATACCCAACCGTTGTATAAACTAGATACGTGGGAAAAACTTCCAGTAGGAGTGCAGTCCTAAAGTCAAACAGTTTCAAAACCATCAGTGGGAAAAGGAAACCCAGCAAGTTCGTGACGAAGAAGGCCGATTCGTTGTAAGATAATCTGGTCAAGTAGTGTCCCAAGAAAATGAGCGCTGGATAAACCGGAGAGAAAGCGTAGAGTCGGGTGGGCCATAATAAGACGTTGTAGGGCGGATAGCCGAAGTGGGCTATCTCTACGTAATTCTGCGCGTCCCAGAGGTTATTGAGTGTAACAATCAGGGAAGAGAATCCACCGGATGCCGGGGCTACTATTGGGGACTTTGTTACCAGGGTCGGAGGCAATAGATAGAGAAGGACTAGCATCGCTATCTTTGCCAAAGCCAGAATTAAGATCAGCGCTAGGATTTTGTTCGAGCCAAGAACCCAAAGGGAACGTTTTCCTGAGCTTTGAATGGACGCAGGCTTGGCTGAAGTCGCACTCAACTCGTAACATCTTTCCTAATTTAGCGCTGTTACCTGTTTTTTGGTTAGTCTCGTAAGTGCGGAATTTTTTCCATTATCAGCAATATATGATTTCAGTATCTTTCTCTTTCGAACACTCTGTCGTGCTGGAGTACTGAGTAGCTGTCGTCGTACTGGGAAGGACTGTGGTGATTGTGGTAGTTATGACCAAAGTCACAGTGGAGGTTGAGGTGCTCGATACAGTCGTAGTGTAGGTCGTAGCGGTTGTCTCGGTGATCGTGGCCGGGACCGTCGTTGTTTGAGTTACAGTGTTTGTAACCGTCGGGTCGGTACACGCCGTTTGTTATCGTCGTTGGAATGGTCGTTGTAGTGGTCGTGAAACTGATTGATGTCGCAGTTCCGGTCTGAGTCGAAGTGGACGTAGAATATGTTGTGGTTGTAGTACGAGTTGTCGAAGTTGTCGAGCTTGATATAGTCGTTGTCGTGGAGTAGTCACTGTCGCCGTAGTGGTCGTGGTCACTGTAGTTACAGCAGCTGTAACGGTCAGCGTTCCTGATCCGGAACTGGGGGCGTCGTTAGAGTCTTCCAGGTAAGCCGCCCGGATATTGACCGTTCCCACACTCGCTCCAGTGACACTGACGGAGTAGGACGACGTAATTGTGAGAGTGCACGAGTCCGTCATGAAGGTTACTGGGGCCCCGTTTGCGCTACTCTGCGAAAGGTCTACGATACGGGTGGGGGCGGATGCAGATCCAGAAGATGTGACTGTAAAGAGAGCTGAGACGATAACGAAATTGTTGTTGAGATTGATTCCAAACAGGTAATCGCCGCTGCTGGTCGAGAGGATCGTGATTTCAGTTCCTGCGGGAATGTTCTCGTTAGCATCGGCTGTGAAAGTTTGGGAGGAGATCACCGATGATGCACAGCCGCCTGATACGCTAGGAATCAGACAGACCCAGTAGGTCTGGTCAGGCGCGTACCCCGTCCCGTGTAGCTCAACGTTGGTTCTGGCGGGCGCTCAAGAGGGGGCGCCGAAGACCAAGCTGATTGAAAGAGTACCCCCGGCAGGTGGGCAGAAACTTGATGCGCTCTCAGTCACTCCGTTCAAGGTTGCAGTGATGGTGATGGTCGCGCCGGGCTGACATCCGCTGATCGCCCCAAAAGTCCCACTGTAGTATCCAGCATACGGTAGGCCGGCAACGGGCTGGTATTGAGCAGTCAGACTTTCGTAGAAAGTGGCGGAGAACGGGACTCCGTTGATCGCGATGCTTGCCGGATATATCACCTGAACCCCTGCATAGTTGGGCGTGTACCAAATCACACTGCCATTGACAGCCGGCGAAGATGGATCCGTCTCAGTGATAGCAGCTGCAGCATTTCCGCTGAATTCCCAAGCCGGAACACTCCACGTCGAAGCGTACGACCCTCCGATGTTGTCGAATTGTCCGGCGAGCGAAAAGTTACCAGAGGACTCGTATCCTGTCTCGGTACAGACTCCAGAGCCCGCTGGGAATCCCAACGTGGTCGAGCAGTCGTAGCTACCAGCCATTGGTATCGAGGAATTTCCCGCGAAAGGTCCAGTTGCGTCAAGCAAGGGTACCGGGTTCCCATAGCTATCTGTCACATTTGAGAAGGTCATAGTTCCCCAATCAGTAGAAGTTCCGGAGACCAGGTCTTCCTGTTCGAAGGCCAACTCAGCAAAGTTCCCAGAAATCGGAGTGCTTCCGAGCGATCCGCTGATAGTCCCTTCATTCATCACGTTAGTCCAAGAAATGGTCGCCTGTGTATAAGGGGTGACTATGGTGATGCTTGAATCGTTCGAGCAAAGCACTATCGGACCGCCAAAAGGATTAAGGTAGGCTGATTCAAAAAGCATCTCTTCATCTGTCAGAGTAGTGTTGCCCAGAGTTGAGTTTATCTGTATCGTCGCCATTCCGACAAAGAATGCCGGAATAGCACTGGTGTCGTTTGTTTCGCAAGTGCCCGCAGCGTTGGGCGTATCATAGTTGGGTAAACATTCCGCCGCGACCATGCCGATAATTGGAACAAATCCGCTGGAGACACTTATTGCTCCGCCTCCGGCCAGCGTGCCGTGAAGGTCAAAGCTTGCGTTCCCCGTTACCGTTTGTCCAGTCACGTTGGCGTCTAACGTATAGTTGAGCTGACTGGAACTGATCATGTAATTTAAAATCGAGGCCGATAGGTCAATTCCCGATTGGTTGATGAAATATTGTTGGCTCTGAGCGTTCGTAACAATGCCGCTTAAATTGATTGAGAGCGGGTCTGAAGAGTTCGAAGCCGCGAAGTGTGCAAAAAAGCCGCCCGTCGAAAGTAGCAAGATTGCTAGGAGCGTGACTCCGATTTTGAATGATTTCACTGAAACTCGTCTCCGTGTGAGTTCTGATCTTTTGCAAGTTCTTTGAGTGTGCTCTCCAGCGACTTTACCTGACTTTCATAGACTATTCTTCCGAGCGCGGAGTGTTTGTACTTACCGCCGTCTTTGTGCACGAGCCCGAGATCTGAGAGTCCCTTTAGCCTCAGGTAGTAGCGTTTCTTAGAAAAGCCCTGCTCGCGCCAGCTGCTGGTGCTAGCGATGATCCCGTAGGCCGCTAAGCAAAATATTTCAAATGAATCGCGATTTGACAGCGCCAGATGGATTGCCCGCGCTCTTTCCTTGATTTCGAGCTGGGACTGGGGCACCTGTTCGAACTGTTGCTGTTGCTCTTCACTCATCATTGTGTCGAGATACTTCCCTGTTGGAGAATGTGGGGAATTATTCAAGATGTAAGCAAAATAGGCGGAATGTAAATTTCGGTTTTCGCCTTTTTTTGAAACAACATGTATCGGAAGCCGATACGTCTTCTCCCTCACGAAGACGGAGATTCACTGGCGTTTTCTCGTCTTGAGCCGAATTGCTTTGTGGGCTAGCTAAAGTAGATGAAAAAATTTTCCGAAAGCTGGAACATTTCTGTCGCAGCTGTTTCCAAAAGTTGAAACTTTTTTTCTCTAATTGCCCCTCAGATTTCTCCCGAAATTTCTTGAATACAGCAAATTGACCTAAATTAATGGCTTCTCAAAATTGAACAAGATGTCTCGTTTCTCTGAAATTAGAAACAAGCTTTGGAGGGCCGACTCAAAGTGGCGCTCTTCAAAATGGCTTTCCGAAATCGGGACTCCATTTGCATTGGTAGGTCTTGCATGCGTCGTCGTTCAAGGTCCGTTGCTGACGCCTGTGGGCGTCGTGACTTTGGCTGTGGGTGCGACTTTCCTGTTTGCAGCCTGTTTGAGGCTCATGTCTTCCTGGTAAGGCCACGTCGAACAAACCCGACAAAAATTCGTCATCTTAGGAATGTCGGCGGGCAGAATATCAACTCTCTTCATATTCTTATTTGACTATCTTTTTTGCCGCGGCGGTATTTATCACCGCGGTAAAGTTCACGCGCCTGCCGTCGTAATATTCTCCCATCGCGGCCAAGATTTCGGCGGTGATCTTTTGCTGGCAACCTCGATTCACTTCAGAATACAGTTTCCTGAAAGGCGCGCTCATCTCACTGAAGCTTTTGAACTGCTCTTCCACTGACCCGTCCCATATCCACGGAACAATGATCTGCTTTTCGGATATTTCGCCAAAGCGAGCTTCACTCAAAATCTTTGTCATGCTGCCTATCTCTGCAAACCTGAACACGTCAGCGTCGCTAGCACGCTCCTCGACTTTGGACATGCGGCGGTACTTTTCGACAATTGCGGCGGTGGTCGTGAAGCGTGGATTTTTTTCGATGGGACCCCACGTGACCAGCGCGACCACTCCGCCAATCTTCAAGACTCTTCGGATCTCGCCCATCGCCTTTTCGGGATTGGGGAAGAACATCAGTCCGAACCGGCATGTCACGGCATCATAAGAACCGTCGGGGAAAGGAATTGCTTCGGCGTTAGCAGGCTTGAACTCTATATTGGAAAGACCCTCATCGCGCGCGTTCGTTTCGGCTATCTTCAGCATCCCAGGTGCGATGTCGGTCGCGACGACTCTGCCCCGAGGACCTACGGCTCTGGCTATTGATAAGGAAGGCTCGCCGCTTCCACATGCAAGATCTAAAACGGTCATGCCTTCCTTTACCTGAGCAAGATCAAGTATCGCCTTTGTTGCCTCTGAGCTCTGCCTTGAGAATTTGGCGTGCCACTTTTTCCAACCTTCGGCCATCCTCTCCCAGTCGCGCTTGCTTTCGTTTGGGCCATTCATGTCAATCGTCCGAGAGACATTTGAGAAGTCTGCCAAAGCGTTTGTATTTTAAACGCGATATATTAAAAGAGGACGCAACCACATTCGGTTACGGGAACCATCGTAATCTGCCCATTTTTAGCGTCTTCAAATAACAATACTCTCTGAAAAGTAGCTGTTAGCGAAATCGGTTTTTCATGCAAGAATTTAACGGTTCTCTGTCGAGTTAGGGTCATAAGAAAACGACTGCGCATGGACCTCGCGAAGACAAGAATAGTAGCGTTATTGCTGATCGGTTGGGCGCATGCTCGGACGACCGCCGATATAATGGGACAAAGAGTCGCTTTTCAATCACTGTGTATCCTTCTGATAGCGCTCGCAAGAGGACCAATAGGGCCCCCTCGCCTTGGTATAACATTTCATACCTGCTTGACGCATCACTGTGGTTATAATGGGTGGAGAAACGGGTAAACAACCATTTCCAAGAGAGAGATACCCGTTTTTGTTACGGATCACGAATACCTTAAGAAGACTAACAAGATTGTGAAGAAAGCTCAAGAGCTTCTTTCTCTCAAATGAGGCAGATAATTATTTGAGCACTCCAGCGCTGATCCCGGAGCGAACCTCGCATCCATTTTACACGTATGAGATGATAAAGGACATCCCGAAAGGATTCAGGTCAACTCTTCGTGCAATTTCCGATTTCAAGGCAGAGCCGTCTGATGAGCTAGTTTTCACCGGTAATGGGACTGCGCTTTATTCAGCGATGATGGGCTCGCAGATTCTAAATCTCTCCAACTTGGACTGGTGCGTGACGCCGGCCTTTGAACTTACAAACTACGAGCGAGCAGGAAAAAAATCTCGGATTGCGATAGCCGTTTCGCACAGCGGCATCACAAAATCCACGCTAGATGCCCTCTCCAAGGAAAAGTCGCGCGGCTCCAAGACTATTGCTCTGACACACTTTGCGGATAGACCTATATCCAAGATTGCCGATAAAACCTTCGTCATCGGAGATTCGCCCGACAAATCGAGATGTCACACAAGGGCGTATACTAATTCCGCTGCGGGAGTTTTCGGACTGGCGTTGGCATTTGCTCAAGGCCAAGAAGAACTAGAGATCGTGAGGAGAGAATTCGAGACTCAGCTTACGGACGAGATCGAGTCGACAATTTTGCGAACAGAAGAACCCGCCAAAAAAGCAGCCAGCGAGCTTCGAAACGTATCAAAGATATTTTTTGCGGGCGCGGGGCCGAATATTGTTACAGGAAGAGAGGCTTCGCTGAAGATCAAGGAAGCTAGTTATCTGGCGGCGGAAGGGATGGAGCTCGAAGAGATTCTTCACGGTCCTGCGATGTCGTTCAACAAAGAAACGCTTGTGGTGGTTCTGGCGCCCTCGGGGCCGTCGGTTGAGAGAGCTAACGATCTCCTAGCAGCCTCGAAAAAAATTGGCGGGAAGACTATGATTGTGAGTGACTTGTCAAGCCTTGGCGCTGATTATGAATTTCACATCAACAGAACTCACGAGTACCTCTCGCCTTTTCTCGCCATAATTCCTCTCTATCTGTTTTCATATTTTCTCGCGCTGGAAAATGGAAAGAATCCCGACTACATTCACTATACCGACCAGAAATACTGGGACGCGAGAAATATCATATTTCCTCCGGGTACTCATTGAAAGCCCGAGACTCGAATCAGCACTGAAGGAAGACCTCAAGTGAAGAGTACCTTCCTGTCATCATTTACTTGCGATCGCGAAGAACTGGCATTATTTCTCTGGACGTCCTATGCAGCGACTCTTGTATTTCCTGAGGGGCCAAGTATCCAAACATGCCGGAAAGAAAATTCACGTAATCTACACCAAGGTATTCGCGCAAAGATTTCAACTGCTCTACGCATGTAGTTGGGCTTCCAGCAACGAGCATCTCGTGGTAAAACCGCTCGGGCTCCAGATCCTTTTCGGTTAGTATGCCATGTTTTTGCATACCAGATTTACGAAAATATTCGGCTAACTTGCAAGCCGCAGGCCACGCCACTTTCCTTGCCGAGGAATCATCCTTCCCCACATACAAGAAACGACCTACAGGCACCTTGCTGACGTCTCGGCCACCGCTCTCGTAAGCGCTCAAGATCCTTTTCATCGAAGTCATCGATTGGATTCCGTGCTGTATGAGCAAGTGCCCCTCTTCGGCCGCCCAGCGGGCTGTATCTTCAGTATACGTTCCAATATAGATCGGAGGATGCGGTTGCTGGAACGTTTTCTCTATCAAAAATTTTTGTCCGTTAGCTACGAATTCCTCGCCTTTCCAGCAGCTTATCAGAAAGTTGATTGATTCATGAAAACGCTCCTGAGAAGCCTGACTCGAATCAATATTGTAGGCTTGAAGGTATTTCGTGCTGTTTCCTCTGGATATTCCGAAATCAATGCGGCCCTTTGAGAGTAGATCCATCGAGCGAATATCTTCGGCGAGTCTCACTCGATTGTGAAGGCCCATAAGCAGAACGGAAAATCCAATTCTGATTTTGCTCGTCCTTGCGGCGATCGCTGTCCCCAATATTAGAGGGGATAGACATTTCCTAGGACGCTCACCCTGCTGGAAATGCTCCTCATTGATCCAGATTCCTGCGAAGCCCAATTTCTCCGCAGTCACTGACAATGAAAGCGTTTCATCGGGATTAGCCGAATCAAATCCACCTGCGCATCCAGACAAACCGAATTTCAAATTAACACCTCCAAATTACTCGTTCATTTTTGTTAAAGGATCGAGCATCTTCAATTCAAGTCATACTTGTTGAACAGGACATAATACGAGCGAACTTCGCTTCGAAAGTTGAGAGTTGCTATTTCGGGATACAACAACGTCGATATCCACACTAGCCCCATGAGGCTTTTCATGCCATCCAATGAGGCTTCTGGAGGATTTGCGTGCACCTTTCCGTTGATTACGGCTTTGATCTTCTGCAACTGCGGATTTGACATGATTTGCGACGGCAGTTCACTGTTCGACGTTACGATGACATCTGGGTTCCAAGTTATCAGCTGTTCCAGTGATATCTTCCCTGATTCGTCCGTCGGTGATATGTTGGCACTCGGATTATCGTTGGAAAAGCCAATGGCGCCTGCTGTTTCGAGTATAGAAGACATGATCGTAGATTTTCCCGGCGTGCTTTGTAGATTGTTATGACTAGCGTAGTACACCTTCAATTTGTTAGATCGCGGCAGCTGTTCGGTGCAAGCAATAACCCGATCAACGATACTGTTCCAGTAATTTGACAATTCGCTCCCTCCTTCAGGATTTCCAAGGGCTTGCCCTATCATATTGAAACTCGAAGCGCAAACCCTGAGATTAGCCTTGTTGGCGGTTATCACCGGGCAGATCGTCTGATACTCGTCGATGCGCGGATCGCTTGCCATCGTAATTATCAAATCAGGCATAAGAGACGCAATCTTTTCCGCGGACGGAGGATCGGAGTAGACGCCAGCGACGGGCAACGATTGAAGCAACTGGAGGTCTGCTGGTGGACACAGAAACGAAAACAGCCTTGCCTGAAATAGCCTGTCCACGTTTGCTAGCTTCCGTGGAGCTAGTCTCCAGACAGCGTGGGTCACAACTGGATGCAAGCTGACCACGCGATTTACTTCCGCAGGTAACGTAACAGTCCTACCGGCGTGGTCAACGATCACTGTACGCGAAGCCTTTTGCATTCTCTATTCGCTTCCTCTCCCACTCAAATAACGTTGCGCCAGAGCGAACGCAGCGAGCGACGCCGCAATCAGCCCGATTAGAATCATAGACCCAGCAGCAAGTGTATCAAATTGGGCTACCTGTGAATTATACAAATCAAGAAGTAGCGTCGTGAAAGACTGACTATTAGGCGTCGCGAGCAAGACCACGCTACCCAATTCTCTCAGCGAATTAGCAAAGACGAACACAAAGCTGTATGCTAGAGAGACCTTGAGCAGAGGGGCCACGACCCTCGTCAAGGTTTTTAGAAAAGACGATCCCCCGACCTGAGAAGCTTCTTCCAGCTCATGAGAAAGCTGGACCAGATTTCCGGAGATAATCCTAGTGGTTTGTGGCAGATTGAAGAATGATAACGAGATTACTAGCGGCCAAATGGTTCCAAAAAGAATGTTCGCACCCGGCACGAGGAGGAAGGTCCAGAACAGCCCCACTGTGTATATTATTCCCG
The DNA here is from genome assembly GCA_030038075.1 of Nitrososphaerales archaeon. GTDB lineage: Archaea > Thermoproteota > Nitrososphaeria > Nitrososphaerales > CADDZS01 > DATLTL01. The sequence goes on from JASHPO010000120.1 coordinate 13,742, forward strand.
GGATTAAGAGAGGAACGCTGGAGACGTATTCAGCCCACCTGGCGCCACGGGTTTTATTTCTCAGTGCAGCGTAAGAGAGTAGCAAACCGATTGTGGTGGCACAAACTGCTGCTGCAATCGAGAACTCTACCGTGTCTTCAAGAGAGGTCCAAAACAATGGCAGCTTGATGGCTGCGATATACGCCGCGGGGAAGTTGTACCTGAAGGTTAGCCCTCCTGTGAAGGTTAAAACAGAAGTCATTGAATTGACCAATAATGTCCCAATTGGAAGAAGGAAAGCAAAGAACACCGCAAGAAAGCATGCGATAGCCGCTCCGTATCTCCACTTTCCCAACCTGTGTACGATTCGCGTCGAAGTGCCGCCGGAGACGGTGACATACTTGTAGGTCCTTCGGGTCGACCACAGGTAAAGTGTGACCAGTACCAACCCGATTATCACATAGTACATGCCGATAATGCCCGCGTTTCCATAGGCGGGTGGAAACCTCTCTGAGACCCAGTAATATATCTCGGTTGCAATAACATGGATGCCCGCAGGCTGTCCGAGTACTATGGGAAAGTCGAAATTACTAAGACCACCTATTACGGTAAGCAGGAATGCGGACATTATAGCCGGGAGTGTAAGTGGGAATGTGACGCCAATGAAAGTTGATAGGAAGTTCTTGCCAGCGATCTGTGATGCTTCCTCCATGGAAGCGTCCACTGACCGCATAGCAGGATATATCAGAAGAAATGGCAATGGTATCTCGGCCAGCCCGGCGGCTAGAATCAACCCCAGCATGCTGAACACGTTCAACACAGGCGCGTGCGGTCCAAATATATCTCGGAGAAGTATGTTGGCAGGTCCGAAGCGTGGAGCGAACAGAAAGCTCCAAACGAAAGCCTGAACGACTGCTGGAATCGTTAGTCCCAGAATTGGCAGAAGTTGAAAGAAACGCTTCATAGGGACGTCTGTCCTCGCGATCATCCAAGCGTACATCGTGGCTATTCCAACAGCAATTGCTGCCTGACCGACCGAGAACTCGATAGTGTTCAGAAGGAGCACTTGGTCGGTACGCGAAGTGGCGAATTGAAAAAAGGTGAAGGTGGTCTGGCCGAGCTCGGGGAAAAGAAAAGTTCCGACGACGAGCATAAACCCAGGTACGATTAGGGCGCAGAAGAGTGCTATGCTGAGAAATATCAGGAGTTTATTCCTGTACAAACGCCCCCACCTCACGCCGCACCGTTAGAGGAGGAGTCAACGCCGAAAGTGACAGCGCTCTGTCAAGTCTTTGTCAGCTGTTCTAGTCTTTCAATCGATGCAGCTGACATTGTTGTGACAGAGCAGTGTCAAGCGACCCTTTTCCTACATTTGGGCATTCTCAAGCACCGAAGATGTTCAAGAACGTGTTAGACCATGCTGTCGCGTCCTCGTATACTGAAAAGCTTGGGATGCAATTCACGAGTGTTACACCTGATGGCACTAGGTCATATTGTGCTCCTACTTGTGCGTCAAGCGGGGCTCTACCCGAGGCAGCGAGTCCTAGCTGTCCAGCTGGTGATGTCCACCATTGCTCCATCAATTCTGCCATTGCTGGCTGAGGAGCGTCTTTCGTGATGGCGATTGCGCTGAGGGTTCCCAGCAGTGGATTGCTGATGACCATGCTGATCGGTGCACCCGCAGCCTCTTCCGTAAGTACATCTTCATAGCCTACAATGCCGATAGCTGCTGTTCCGTCAGCTATGTCGCTCGCAGTAACGCCTGAGCTAGCAGTGATAGTTGGTTTGTTGGCTGCTATCTGATCCATCAGACTTGTCCATTGCCCACTGCTGTTCCCCATTACGGTGTAGAGGTAGTAAAATGGTGCTCCAGAGATGGAGAGAGTTGTGGCTGATTGGAATGCAACCTCGCCTTTGAACGCAGGGTTTGCCAAAGCGGAGAATACTGTCTGAGGTGACGACAAGTTCGCCGGAAGCTCACTTGCACTTACCAACGCCGTATTATATGCTATCACATCAGTCTGATAGTTGATACCTACCCAAGCACCCTCGGGGTCATACGTCCCAGCAGTGTAGTAGCTGTTAGCTTGGATTTCTGGATCAGTATAATTCTGAATTGCTCCCTGCTGGATGAGCGAACTGAGCGTGGAACCTCCCACCCCTATCACATCAGCTACGACCTTGCCCGCTTGGTATTCCGATAGGGCTTCGGTAGCTACCTGAGAACTTGATAGGGCGTCCCAATCGACTTTACCAGTTGCCCATGGATATAAAGCGTAGAATGAGGCAGCATAATAGTCACTCCAAGTGAAAGAGTCCTCGCTGTTGTAAATTGTGAGGCACGGATTCTGCGTGGCGCATTCCTGTTCGGCTTGCGATATAAGCGCAGACTCGGAAGAGTTTGACGCTGAAGTGCTTGTTGAAGTGCTTGAAGTCGTGACTGAAGTGCTTTTCATAGCCGTCTTAGCCCCGATGTAGTATCCGCCTAATCCTGCTGCAACCAAGACAACGATAATCGCTACAACTGCTATCGTTGTTGACATGGCTCTCTTATGAGAATAGAAGGTTCTGGCATTTTGTCGTCTCGTGTTCTGGTTCATTTCGATATCCTCTGGAATATGGAGCTGCTGTAAACCGGTTGCATATAAGTAGGCCGCAATGCTTTGGCGTTGCCCTGTGAACCTTTTTGTATCGACGCGAAGTATTTTTCAATTTTGGAGTGTGCTAGAAACACCGAAGCTCGGTCCGACAATGCCAAAAAAGTAAAAGCAACGACAATAGCTGAGAGAGCCTAACGCAATGCTATGAAAGCTCCAAAAGCAACTCCGCTTAAGTCGAATTGTTTCTTCCACTTTCACCATTCGCTTCAAGGTCGTGCACCCTTCTCATCAGATTTACCAGCTGTCTTGAGTAGCTCCATTCGGTTTCGTACTATCTCCTGTAGTTGGTCGATGAACTCGATCTCCTCGTCAAGTCTTTTTCTTGCTTCATCGAGCTTCTTTTTCATCTGGTCAAATTTGGGCATTGTCTGAGAAAACTGGGCCCCTATCGACATCAACATCGGTAACATCGAACCGATGGCCTTAGCATTCTCAAGCACTATGTAAAATGTCGAATAAAGGAGCATATCAGAAGATAGATCTTGGCTGAGGACCGTCTCGTCAGCTAAACAGGCAGATATGAAATTGCGCAGAGCAACAGATACCTCCAAGTTCTTCGCCTTGCACAGTGACCGAAACCTGTTCAGTGAAGTTTCGTCGATTCGAAATCCCAGATACGATTGCTTGAACTCGTCCAGCATGTAGTTACAGCTTGTAGATACAATCTAATAAGATTGTTGCGCCTTTCTGCTTGGAGACGTGAAGATCCAAATAAGGAAGATATATGCAACCCATAAGGTCAAGTTGGAGTATCTCTACGACCCAAGTGGTTTGATGCGGCGAGGATACCGCATATTGTGCAATGATAAGCCGTTGCTTTACCTTTAAATGCAACATTGAAGGAAGCAAAAGGCAACTGAGAAGAGATTACCACTGGGCCTTCTACTTAGTCAGACAGTCGAAACCAGAAAGAGAAAGGCGGGCACCGTTAGCTCCGCTGACGAGAAAATCCGCAATGGCTACTGTCTCAAATCTGATCTTACTACCGCTGAGAAGGGTTACATCTTTGAGAAATTCCCAGACGCGGCAATTTTCAAGATAGAGAGCGCTGGCGCGCACGGAGGAAGACACTATTCGATTTACGATTTGATCGGGCACTCGGTCATCGGGATGGTCTATGTCGTCACTGATATGCCGAGCTTTAGCAAATTTATGGGCTCCACGCTTGAACGTGATTTCAAGAACAAGAATCCGGCCGCGGACTCGCGAATTAGATCATCATTCACATCATTCATACATGAAAACAAGCTTCACTGGTCGATGTGTTGCAAAAAGCGGGATTACGGCCATGACTTACGCTTCACAGCTCCGGCAACGAATGCATCAGAAAAACAAACGATCAGTAACGATTTGTTCGTCACGAAGGATTTGCCACGTCTAAAGTTGCCCAAGGGACTTCTCACCGTGAAACAGTACCACGTATTGGATCTGAGATCCCGCGGATACTCTCAACTAGAGGTGGCTCATCTACTTAGCATGTCAAGAGCGAGCGTCTCCATGCTCGAGAAGAGGGCGAGAAAGCAGATCGAGAGAGCAAGACAGACTATGAAAGTATACGAGCTCTCTCAGAAGCGTCAGCATAAAGTCAAGATCAAGACTGGAACAAGAGTACAACAAATTCCGATGAATGTGTTGCAAGAAGCCGATCGATTTCAGATTCACCTGCAACCCAGCATGGTCGAGATACTAAAGATGGTTGGGAAGGAGAGAGAAGACTCTTTGAAAGATGGTAGGACTATCAAGGAGATATCTTTCGCGTTCAATGAAAGAGGCAAACTTTCACTTCTATAGTGGAGGGTGTCCTAGCATGGCGCTGTTCTTGGACACGCACACTCGTTCCGTTAGTCGCAAATCGTCTTTGAATGCAGCGCCCCTATCAGAAGACAACCAGGTATCAGTTATTCAGATATTCAACGTAGATTCGGGCGAACAATATTGCCTTCTCGATGCGCCCAACTTAGAATCCGTAAAGCAATTTCATCTGCAGGAAGGCGTGACGTGCGACTGGATCGAAGAAGTCACTTCGCTCGATGAAATCGAAGCTTGACATCGATCTATTAGTGGACTGCCCGAGCTTCTATCCAATGTAGAGGTGAAGAACATGGCGCAAGATGAAATGAAGGGGATGCCTTACGTGGTAGTAGTTGGCGGCTAATAAGAAATATCCTATGCCACCTAATACCAATACTACGACCACTGCTATAATGATGACGAATACAACTGTGCCAATAGCAGCTTTGATATGCAACACTACTAGCGTTGGATTGCCGAGATCAATATTAATGTATTAACTTTGCCTTCAGTACCGCATATGCGCCTTAGTTCGCTTTGACAATTTTCTATATGTTTCTCGACTTTTGGAACAATGGCCTATGTTTTAGTGGCCTTGCTTAACGGTTGACTGCCTCCGGGCACCGCAGCCTCGAATGCATTCAAAACCATGGCAACCATTGTGTAATAGCCCGCCGCGGTAATCAGCTCGATCAGAAGATCTTCTCCCAATTCGGCGACGGCGCGATCATATGTCTTCGGTCCTATAGTTTTCGATTCGCCCAGTTCAGTGACGATCTCATAGATCAACCGTTCGTCATCGCGCTCGAACTCAGGCACCAGACCTTCACGCAGAGCATTCACTACCTTCAAGGACAATCCGTTCTCTAACGCAGTATTTTCGTGTGCGTACCACTCGTACTGCGCTGTCCACTGCCGTGCGATTACAAGCACCATGAGCTCGAAAAGACGTTTGTCGAGCTTACCTTCGATGCGCAGTGAATCGCCAAGCCCGCTCGCTCTTTCGGCAAGTTTCGGGTTGCGAATCCAGATAGCAAACGGCCCGCGGACTGTCCCTTGCCGCGATTTGGCGATCTCCTTGTAAACCCGTTTCTGTTCTGGAGTTAGTTCTTCGAAGTCAATCTCGCGGATGCGGCCCAATTTCCTTCGCTACTGTCCCACGACCGAAAGTTGCAGGGGAATTTTGCTCATTTTCTTGGCGCCGCCATTGGTCACGGATACCATATCGCCGAGCATCAGTCCCGAGCTGGGGTTGAATTTCGGATTGAAAACATCGATATTTGTACCGAATACCATATTCTCGCGCAGAAGGATTGAACCCGCGCGGGAGGAGGACTCGCGTTCAAAAAGTTCTTCCGTGGGGCTGTCCGTTTTCTTGTAAACGGGGATCCCTGAAGTGATCAGCGCTGGGAAATCGGGCGAATAAAGGCCGTGTCCGTGCAGCCCACATTCAATATAATTCATTCCAGCGTCCTTGATCGGCTTGATGAATGCGTTGCCGACATCTGACAAGGCAGCGCCTGGAAACATCGCGCTCGTTCCACTTTTGAAGACCTCCTCGCAAACGCTGTGGATTTCTCTGAACTCTTTTTTGGGCTCACCAAGAGAAAATGAATGCTCGTTTGCGGCAAGATATCCACCATAATTCGAGTGCCATTCGGTCAGAATAATGTCTCCCTTCTCTAGACGACGAGTCGTCGTTGGGGGATTATTTCTAGCGTGAAGTAGTGGAGGATTTCCTGAGTCCATCAGAATCATCGAGTACTCCCCACCGTTTGAAATTTCCGCCTGAAGCATGTTCGCGACCACTTCGCACTCCATAACTCCGGGCCTCACTGTCTGAAGCACTGCTTCGTACATTTTGAATGCCAAGTCTGAGGCTTTTTGCAGGAACCCAAGCTCCTCCTCGCTTTTGACCATTCTGATCTCTTCCAGTAGGCTTGACGCATCTTGAAATGAGGCGAGCGGAAGCAGTTTCAACAATTCGTCGAATAGCTTGTACGGCACAGTCTCCAGAACATAAGCTCCTGAAGTTCTGCCGAATCCCACAACTCCTATTTTCTTGTTGCCCAATCCCTTCTCCTTCAGAACTTCTGCAATTCCGAGAGCTCCCTTTCCTGACCTGACATCTTGCACCCAGTTTGTAGACATGGCGATGTAAGGTACCAGATGAGCCAGTCCAGCAAAGACTACCGGCTCTCCATCTAAGGGAAAAACGCAGGAACCTGGAATAGCCAACTGCGTCAAATACCTAAGGTTAGCAGTAGAAGCACCCCACCAAGAGTCGCTGCTAAAGACCAGAAGACAATCCAATTCTCGTATCGTCATCCCCTCGCGGACTCTGCGCCAGCGATTTCGGCGCTCGTTCATCGAAAGGAGTGGTAGATTGTCGGTAACTTTTCTTATCTGGACTGCAGTCATAAATGAATTCTCCGCGAGGCTAGATAACATCAGCCGATTTGAACGTTTCATAATCAGAGTCAGAGTAGCCCAATTCTAGCAAAACTTCTCGCGTGTGCTGACCTAATTTAGGGGACGAGTATCTTATCTCAAGAGGAGTCTCAGAAAATTTCATGGGAGGGCCAACCTGCTTCACAGTTCCGCCGTTGGGATGCGGGATGTCCAAGATCATCTGCCGATGACGAACTTGGGGATCTTCGGATACACGCTTGATGTCGGATACTTGAGCACATGGAATGTCCGCGCGTCTCAGAGTCTCTATCCAGTAGGCTACAGGTTTCTGAGAGAAGACGGATTTGAACAGAGCAGTCAATGCTTCGAAATTCTTCTGTCTCTGTGCGACAGTTACGAATCGGGGATCGTCGGGGACGATCTTTAACTCTGGCACATTATGGAATCTTTCGAAGACTCTGTCTGGTTGCGCCTGAATAACGAAGAAATTATCATCAGAAGCTCTGTAGATGCCCATAAAGCCTACAGCTTTCGTGCGAGTGTTAGCGTCGAGCATTTCGCCCGTCGCGAAATATTGTGAGGCAAGATAACCAATGATCGCCATCGAGCCTTCTAGCAGAGATGATTCAACCCTTTGGCCCTTGCCTGTTGCCCTGGCCGCGTTCAGCGCCGCCAGTATCGAAACTGTCGCAAACAAGCCCGAGCTCAGATCTGCCAGTCCAAGAGGAGGCTGGAGAGCTACTTCGCCGGAGCGGACAAACAGGCTCAGCAGCCCACTATAAGCCTGGCCGACAAGATCGTAAGCGGGAAGATCTCGGTTAGGGCCGTCTGTTCCAAAGCCCGTCAAAGAGCAGTAGACGACCTTTGGATTGAGTTCTCTCAACGATGAATAGCCTAATCCAAGCTTGTCCATAACGCCCGGTCTAAAATTTTCCAGAACGACATCGGCGTCTTTTACGAGCTTTCGTGTAATTTCCTTCCCTTTGTCTGACTTTAGATTCAACGTGATGCTCCGCTTGTTTCTGTTGAGGCTCATGAACATGGCACTCTCCCCGTTGATGTTGGGAGGCGATTTTCTGAATTCGTCACCGCCGCCCGGTTCCTCGATCTTGATCACGTCTGCGCCAAGGTCGGCTAGAATCAGAGCGCAAAACGGCCCGGCAAGCCCTCTCGTAAAATCTAGGACTCTGATGTCGCTGAGGGGAGAGGTCATTTGATCTAAGTCACTTTCAAAAAATTGACAATATCTATGAATTTACGGGAGAAACGACAATTAAATCTCCCAGGTTGCAAAAGGCATCGTTACAATTCCCGCGCCGCCGATGTATCGTACCGTTTCGCATCCAAAGATGGAAGGCTTCGGATTAGAGACTGCGCCGAAAACTGTGAGCCAGCTCGAGAACTCTGGAGTAGAGTAGCCAGCTCGGTTCATTCTCTCTTCAGTGCAGAATTCAAGCAGTCCTTTGATGTCGCCCTCAGAAGTCAGGGCCGCAACAGTTTGGTCAAACTCTTCGTCAGGAATGCCAACCTTCGAACCAAAGTCGATCGAATATTGCCCGCTACCCAGAATGGCAACGTTTAGATCCTGAGGCCCGGACTTTATCACTTCTCTGAGAGCTTTGCCGAGTTTGTAAAATCTTCCCGGTGGAGATATCGGGTGGATGAGGCAATTTACGAAGATTGGAACTATGGGTATGTCAGCCTTCGGGAGAACGTGAAAGAGCGGAGTGACAAAACCATGGTCAATTCCAAAGTCCTTTGAAAACGACGGATCAAAATCTCTTTTTGCCAAATCAGTGAGCACGTGCTTTGCGTACTGCTCATTGACCTGTGCCTTGTACTCTGGAACCCTGAGCATCCTGTCTCTGGGCGAAGGTCCTTGGGTCTCTTTTGCAATTCCTACGCAAATAGAGGGGACGTTTTGAATGAAGAAATTCCAGAGATGTTCATTGGCAACAACCAGCAAAACATCGGTAGAGAGCTGCTTCAATTTTTGGCTCATGGTCTCTCCGCCAGTCTTGATTCTCTTTAGGGCATCTTCGTTTGTTTGGTCGATCGGTTTGCCGGCGAATATGAACGGATTGTGCGTGAAAGCCATCGCGGAAACTAGTTTACTCATCAGTTTTTTTCTTGCTTCGATCGTAAGCATATATCGCTTACTCAGATCTCGCTTTTGTTCGCCTATCTCAAGAATTCCCGGAGGGGACTGCTACATTTTTTCTGAGAGTTGTTTCAGTTAGAATCTAGTCAGACTTATATGTAAAACAAGACGGCCGAATTCGTCATGGGCGCACCTACTCTAAAGGAAGCTCAAGAAATCATCCAAGCTGCATTCGAAAAGGCGCAGCAGCTGGGCATCAAAGTCAGCATTGCGGTCGTCGATGGCAACGGGCACCTCATACAAGCTTCACGAATGGATGGAGCAGTATGGATTAGTCCCGACGCGGCGATAGGAAAGGCATTCACCGCTGCCGCTTTTCAACGGGACACCGACGTCACCGCGGAACGTTTGGGTGGTAATCTCGCGTACGCCGTCTCAGTGATCGAGACCAGTCAGGGTAAGATTACCCCCAGTGCGGGAGGTTTTGTCATCAAGGAGGGCGACGAGGTTATCGGGGGTATCGGCGTGAGCGGCGGACCCAGGGAAAAGGATCACGAATGTGCGGGCGCAGGTCTCGAACGTTTTCGCTCGTTAAGGAAAAATAATTGACTCGGGCTAGAGCCGCTATCGTAGGATGCGGCGACATTTTCATGGGCAAGGGAGAAAACAAGACCCCCGCCCAGCTCGCCGTGGAAGCCACCAGACGTGCCCTCGACAACGCAAAACTGAGCAAGGATGAAATCGACGGACTATTCACCAGCAGACCTCCACAGGGCGACCATCGCGCTCAGATGAACGTCGTCCTCGCCCAGACAATGAAGATCGCACCAAAGTTTAGCAGCGAGCTGACAATTCATGGCGCCGGAATCGTTTCTGCTCTCGGATACGCTTCCCTGCTTGTTTCAGCTGGACTTGCAGAGAATATATTGATAGTAAACGCAGAAGCCGCGCTCGATCCCATGGGCGACAGAAGAACCGGAAACGCGCTGATGGAGACTAATGTGTGGTTTGATGTTCCTTACAGACCTTTCACGCCGGCACTCTACGCCCTGATTGCAAACCGCTACATCCACGAATACGGAGTCAAACCGGAGCAAGCCGCAGTCCTCCCAGTTCAAAACAGAAAGTGGGCCGTGCGGCATCCGTACGCCTCTATGAAGGACAAGGGCGAGATTACTGTGGATGACGTTGTGAATTCAAGAACGATAGTATCGCCATTTCATCTCCTCGACTGCGCAGTCTTTGGTCGTCCAGTGGGTAGAGGAGGGGCGATTGTCGTGACAAGTATGGAGAGAGCAACGAAATTAACTGATAGACCCGTCTACATTTTGGGCTTTGGAGAAAGGGCTGTTCATGACAACCTTACTGACAGACTCGGAGAAAGCAACTCGCCTCCCAAGGAGCTGTGGTCAACGATTACAACGTCCGGCGGGGCTTTCGCCTCGCGTGACGCATACAGAATGGCGGGGATAAAATCCGACGATATAGACGTGGCCCACGTCTCCGATCAATTCAGCTACATCGGTATGATTAATCTGGAAGATGCAGGCTTTTGTCCGAAGGGAAAGGCAGCCAAGTATCTGGAAGAGGGAAACATCGACTTTGGTAGCGGCAGGCTTGCCCTAAATACGAACGGTGGTTTCCTTTCGTTCGGGCAGACCGGGGCGGGCGGATGCACCGATTTCATCATAGAAACTGCAAGACAGTTGCGGGGAGATGCTCCCGGACAACAGGTCAAGGATGCGCGCTATGGACTAATTCTCGGGCACGGCGGCGTTATGTCGTGCAGCTCATGCTGCATACTGGGAAACGATTCGGCGGGAGGCGCTAGCTAGTGGAGCTAGATCCTGACCTCGGCCTCCAGCTCTCAATCGAAGGTATACCATATGCGAGAGTCCATCCGCAACCAGATGTCAGAGCTTTTTGGGAGGGCGCTGAGAAAGGAGAGTTGCGCCTGAGAAAATGCAAGGCATGCGGGGCATTCCTGCATCCAGGTAAAATAGCCTGCACAAAGTGCCTGTCACAGGAGCTGGAGTGGGTCAAATCGTCAGGCAAGGGAACAATTTACAGTCTTTGCAAAGTGAACTACGTCTTCACTCCTGAAGTAGAAGGAAAGTTGCCCTATTTTCTTGCACTTATCAAATTAGAAGAGGGCGTCTACTTTTTCGGTATAATCCTGAAGCAGGACGCGCGAGAACCTTCAATTGAAATGAGTGTAAAGACTGTCTTCGATAGCGACAATTTCTTCGAGCGACCTTACCCGAAGTTTGTTCTTGTCTGAGTTTATCCTACCGGTCCGTCGATACAGCGCGGGCAAAAGCGCAAAATGAATTAATATTTGGACAAAACGAACTCACGCTTATCTCTTTGACCCGGGTAACTCGCAAGTTCGACAGGTAGATCAGTTTTATTGGCTCAAGTAGCTGATTCCAAAGAAGCCGAGCAACCCCAGAGCGGCCGCTGGCTTACTCTCGCGATAGTACTCATCGGCACGTTCATGGCAATTTTGGACGCCTTCATCGTGAACGTCGCGCTCCCCAGCATACAGGCTACCATCAAGGCAAGTCCGGCGGATTTAGAACTAGTTCTTGCCAGCTACTCGCTCGTTTATGCGGTTTTTCTGATAACTGGAGGTAGGCTGGGCGACATTTTCGGCAGAAAGAGATTGTTCTTGCTCGGCATGTTAGTCTTCACTATTTCATCTGCATTATGCGGGCTATCGCCCACGCCCACTCTTTTGATCGTGTTCCGCGCTGTTCAGGGGTTCGGAGCCGCGCTGATGTATCCGCAGATACTATCCATAATCCAAGTGACGTTTCGGGGGCAGGATCGCGTAGTTGCCCTAGGATTGTTTGCCGGTGTCAACGGATTTGCCGCCGTGATAGGTCAGCTTTTCGGCGGATTTCTCATTCAAATCAACTTGGAGGGATTGGCATGGAGACCGATATTTCTGGTCAACGTTCCCGTAGGAATTGTGGGTGTCATCATTGGCTTACTCGTTCTTCGCGAGTCAAAGGCTGTTCCGTCTCCAAAACTAGACTTGCAAGGAGCCGGGCTGATCACACTTGCTTTGGCTTCGTTTGTCTTCCCTCTGGTGGAAGGACCATCTACAGGATGGCCACTGTGGATGATTTTTCTGCTTGTACTCTCATTGCCTTTTTTGATTCTCTTTGTATTATATGAACGGCGCAAGGTTGCCCGAGGGGGGTTTCCACTTGTCAATGTGCACCTCTTTCAACAGAGATCTTTCTCGATTGGAATTCCGCTTTCGGTCCTGTTTTTCTCAACTCTCGCCGGTCTGTTCTTTCTCCTCTCGGTGTTCTTGCAGGACGGAATGGGCTTTACCCCTCTAAAGGCAGGTTTGACGTTCACTCCGATCGGCATCGGGTTCATCAGTGCCTCTCTCTCGACGCCGAGGTTGGTCAAAAGATTCGGGCGTTATACTTTGAGCCTAGGCTACGCTCTGGACGCAATCGGCTTTGTATCTACTATTTTGGTACTGCGGACGTACGGAACCGGGATAAACTTCGACGAACTCGCTATTCCTCTCCTCTGTATCGGTCTGGGGAATGGATTCGGAATGTCTCCCCTTATCGGTACCGTTCTGGCAGGGACAAGAACCGAGGATGCCGGTCAAGCTTCAGGCATGCTGACGACGGCATTCCAAATCGGAAACACCATCGGGGTCGCATTATACGGAATTCTCTTCTTCGATGTCTTGGCTTCTCAGACTGCCACGGCGACAGCCACAAGGTACCTTCCCACCTTCGAATTCACCTTGATTTTCTTCGTCGGCGCGGCGATCGGAAGTTTCCTCTTTGTGTTAGCGCTTCCAAAGCCGATTGTGGTACACGTGAAAGACGTTTTGCTCGAGCGCCTACCGAGAGGTCTTACCGGTTTGGCATATTCGTTCTTCTTCCTCTCGGGTGGAAGGCTCGGCAGACCTCTCTTCAACGAGATGCTGGAGGAAGTAGTCCGACGCAGGCGGGATATCAATGCTCCCGAAGATAATTTTCAAGAATACGTCGTGAAACATTTCGTCGAAACGAATGAGGAGAACCAGAAGTGGATCAAGTTCCTGATTAGAGAAGCACTTGAAGCTGAAGGAAAATTCGAAGCTCTAAAGGACGAGCGGGAAGCTATCATCCGAAGTTTCGTCGAAGATGTCAAAGAACGACAGGAAAAAGGGTTCATTGACAAGAGCATCGATCCAGAATATCTCTCGCTCTTCATCTTTGCTGTCAGCTTCTACCCAAGGATGTTCGCCAACGTTACGAAGGTGACGACAGGCTTGAGCCCTACCCATCCAGAATTCGAAAAGCGTTGGAGCGAGCTCCTGCGAGAGATTGCGAAAAGGCTTGAAACACGCTACACAGAAAGCAAAGATCAATCTTCGAAATAGAACCATATCCCTGCGCAAGACTCATTATCGGGGCGAACCTTTCGGGTCGTAATGCCAATCAGCTTTGCTGGGAAGATTATTCCAAATTCGCTCTCGGAGATTGTCGAGCCTAAGCGCACTGCACTACTGATATGGGATTGCCAGAACGAGAACTCTAAGGGAATCGAACATTTCGAATCAATTGTCGCAAAGATCAAGGATCTATTGAACGAAGCTAGAAAGAAGTCGGTGTTCGTTGCGTATTCTCAACACACAGGATTAGACTGGGGCGATGAATCGGAGGCAGAAATAAGACGCCGGATGCGCATGTTAGGTTCAAGCGATCCGCAAAAACTGCAAAGAATTTTTGTTGAAGGCACCGAGGAATGGCAAATTTTCAAGGAGCTTTCGCCCGTTAGCGGAGAATTCGTGTTCAAAAAGCATCGTCCGAGCGCCTTTGTTGGAACAGATTTCGATCTTGTTCTCAGAAACCGCGGGATCAGATCGCTGATAGTGACGGGTTTCCTGACAGAGGTAGGGATTGAGTTTACTGCGAGGCACGCCAACGCTTTGGGTTACTATGTCGTAGTGCCGGAAGATTGCGTTGGCTCTCGGAATATCGAAGTGCATAACGCCTCAATACGTTTCATGCAACGATACTACGAAGCCTGCAAATCGGACGATGTACTAAAGGAATGGGCCTCTCTTCCTAAAGAAATCGTTAAATGACATGCGTAGTTCGGAACTTTGCAATGTCTCTCTACTGGGTTATGGCCGGTGCAGTCAAGCCGGGCAAGCTGAACGATCTCCTTGAATATCTGAAGAATTCAAAGCCCTTGTTCGACAGCTTCCCAAAGGAAGTAAAGTACCTGGAGACCTACATTCCGGTTCTTGGAACTTACAAGTACTCGTACGAGATGTGGTTTGAGATAGAGGACTGGGGTTCTCTGGACATTTTGCGGGACAGCGGCAAACTTCCCGTCCTCCAAAAGGGAATGTTCGATTTTATTGACGGTTCGGGTCCGCACGAAACGCGCTTTCTGCGCAATTCGGGGAACATCAGTCCTGAGGCAGCTCGAAGTAGACCATATTGACTGCAGTCGCAATCAACAAGATCCTCTACAAGAGAGAGATCGACCCGAAGTTCAAGGAGTACTTTGCATCGCACATGGACGAAGTTATGAACGAATACGGCCTTGGTGAAGAGGAGAAAATCGCCTTAAAAACGCCAGACGTTCGCCAGCTTTTTTCTTGGGGAATCCATCCGCTGTTGGTCTTTCAATATTCTGTAATAGACATGCACATGAACCGCGACGAGTACCGGCAGAAACTGCAGGGAATCATGCCGGATTAATACATCAGGAACTCTCTAGTTACTTGCTTTCCGGAGGCTGCGCCGGTGGCGCCGTCTGATGCTTCTCATTTCTCCTTGCCCTGAGTCCGCCAATCAGAAGAAGCACTGGGAGAATTGCGGCCACAATACCTTCCTCAGGTAAATTCAGAGGTGATAGACTGATGCAACCCGTCGCGCATAGTTCGTTTGCCGTAAGTGCTTCTGACTCAAACCAGACCAGAATCACAAACGCTGCAAGAAAGAGAATCGTAGAGTTGCGCATTATTTAGCGCTCAGTTGTTTCTGCAATATTTTTCCATCACAGAGTCGAGAAGCTTGTTCTGGGCTTCGAGCGACCTCTTTACCGCCGACAAGACCGCCTCTTCCTTTTCCTTGGGAAGATTTCGAAGTATACTTCTCCATAATTCGGCGTGCTTCAGGTCGGCAATTTCGTGGATCTCAAAGTAGTGCGTCGCGTCGTGAGAAGTCAGTCCGTAGAATTTCTTCAGGCCGTCGATTTTTGTCCTACTTATCTTTGGCAGCTCTTTTTCGTATGCGTACATTGCAGCGACGGCTTCTTCAAATGAGAGATCTGTCAAAGACCGGATTTCGGAAACAGCAAATTTAGAATCGTGGGCACCGGGATACTGTAAAAGTTCCTTCTCGTTCACACCCAGAGAAGCGGCGAAACGAACCCAGAGCGCGATGTGCTCAGCCTCTTCCTTCAAGTTCTGAGAGATTTCCGAGTAAATTTGAGGTTCGTCAGCTTTGGATCTAACATTTTCCACGAAAGTAGGGACTTGCTTCACGAGCTGGAAGTATTCCATCGAGTATCCTGCTAGCTGCGGAATTGTCAGTCCTCCCTCTGACCACGCTTTGTAGAAAGGGTGTTTCAAGAGGCTCTTTTGTTCGATTTCTGCATCAATTCTCTCAACAACAGTGGGCATGAAGATGACGCCGGAACTTCAGTTAAAAAAGGCTGTCGTGAAGGAAGGTAGAACAAGGACTCCGATCAGGATTCATATCCAGAGTAGTTGAGTCCCGTAGCCTCGTTTTACTGCGAAACTAGTTTCGACAATCTGACGCTCAGTTCTCTGAGCTGCGTCTCGTAAGTTGCAAGTTTAGATCTGTCCGTCTTTGATAGATCCTCAAGATAGGACAAGTAACCGCCCATCTCAGCGAGCATCTCGTCGATTCCGCGTGGCCCGGTTCTGAACGGCATTCCAAAAGACCACTGGGATTCCGCTTTTCCCTTGTCGGTTATCTCGTATCTGCCGTCATCCCTTTTTCTAATAAGTCCGTCCTGCGCCATACCATCAAGCAATGGGTAGACCGAACCTGGAGATGGCCTCCAACCTGCCCATGTCGCCTTTTCTATCTCATCCATAATCTCTGCACCGTTCTTTGGCCCTTTCGCCAGCATTGATAGTACCCATGGCCTTAGCATCCCCCGTCTGAACATTCTGAATCCGCCGAACATATCGAATTACCGATATCGGATATCCGAGTGCGGAGATATAGGGATTGCGGTTGCATGCGATGAGACGCTGAACTCCCTAGAGACCATCTACCAACTTGAAAGGCCGGACAACTGAGACTGCAAGCGGTCCCTGCCCGGTCGGTTCAGGTATTATCGCCAGAGATACCTTAGCGTACGACTGCGAGCAAACCGACGACGGGTTGTTGTTCGTAACGGAGCATATGGCACTTATCAGAGTATTTGCGGTACCTTCGATGGACTTTGCTACAAT
>JASHPO010000121.1 GCA_030038075.1 Nitrososphaerales archaeon
ATCCCCACGCCAAAAGATGTTGGACCTGCGGGAGTAGGTCTATTGTTTTTTGAACTTGACAAAGGCGAACGCTTCAGTTTTGTCGTTGTTGACGCGAACAATTCAAAGATTGGATTCAGAGAAACACTGTTCCAAGACTTTGAAAAATTGAAGGGAACAAGGATACTGGAATTATGTACATCCGACACTCACATAACTGCCGCAAAGACCTCGGGCGCCAAAGGTTACCTCGCGCTCGGCGATATTGTTTCAGCTGGTGAATTCTTGGCGATCTTGAGCTCATTGTACGACCTTGCCAAAGAGAGGTTGGGGAAAGGAAGTTACTCGGTATCCGTCGTCGAAAGCATCGTTAAAACAATAGGGGGCGAGATACTGGAAAGCTTCTCTGGCCTGATGGACAAGACTTTGGCCGTAGCAAAACGTGGCGCTTGGATTCTAGGTATTCTGGGAGCCATCTTGGTTATTTTTGCCGCTATAATCTAAGCCTTCAAATAACCGGACAATAACCGAGAATCATTGCATGGCATCGATTGACGACGACGTAGATTTCAAAGACTATCTGCAAGATCTTGACAAAGATCAAGTTCGCATCATCATAAGGGTTGAGACAAGAAGGTTCAGAAAACCTACCACGATAATCAGCGGCCTTCCAAACGAAAGAGGCTCTCTTGAGAAAGTGTCTCATGAACTCAAAAAGAAACTGGCGACGGGAGGGACTGCAAAAGACGGTCTAGTCATCCTGCAAGGAGACCACCGGGAACCGGCAAAGGAAATTCTCGTGAAACTGGGCTATTCAGCTTCCAACATAGAAGTACAGTAAGAAATCTCAGCTGCCTAAAGAAGCTAGGCGTTGCCACTCTTTTCGATACTGCTGCTCTGTCCTAAATTCTGCTTTGGACTGGTCGTTTTTCTGGTCGAGACGTAAAGGAATACCGAAGCTACGATTGCGACCAGTATGAGGCCGATCGCGTAGCCGATATAGATTACGAAGATTGTTGAAGTACACGATATTATCAGTCCCCAAGTGAGGAAGAAATTTCTTTCTTCATATCTCGCAAAGGTAAAAGCGGAGACAATAGTCCAAACTCCGAAGAGCAAAAGGACAAGGAATAAGGTGTCGGGGAGTTTGATTATACCGAACAGCAGTAAGATGAAAGGTAAGAGGATTGCGACGACTATGCCTTCCCCGTATGCCATTCTCATTTGGGAAATAGAGACAGGAACTGACCCATAATATTTACGGTGTCCGGCATTCCCGGTTGCGATCCCAAAGTAAACTGCAATCCCAATGCTCTGTTACTCTTTTTATGCGGCGAATAGGCGGGCTGTCTCATGCCGAGGAACAAAAGCGAGGTTTTTGCGCCTAAGGGATTACTCAAAATGCTCATGCTGAAAATAGCCTCGACAAAGCCTGTCACTGGTGTGGAAATAATGCAGGATGTTCCTGAAATGACGGAAAACCTGTGGTCACCAAGCCCTGGCTCGGTCTACTATCTACTCGGCGAAATGGAAAAAGACGGTCTCGTGATTCGCGTTCCCACCGGTGAGCCCGGCATCAAGCGATACGTCGCCTCGGAGAAAGGAAAGCTAAGTTTGGACACATTCAAGCTCGAAGCCAAGAAGAATCTGCACAGACAGCTCGTGATGCTAAGGATTCTTTCAGATCTCACAGAAAATAATTCTGTCTCTGACGCGATCTCATCAGTCGCAAAGAAAATTGCGACTCGTTAGCTGAATCCGTATCCTGACTAAAGAACCCTTAAAAGATTGAGAGACATCGCTTTCGAAATGTTGCAAGAAGCAGGGACGGTTCTCCACCTTGCCCGGAGCGGCCGATTGATACTGAAAACAACAAATCCCCCTCGGGAAGGTTCCGTGCTCGTCGACGAAAAGGGAAGACGAACAGCCAAAGTTTTGGAGATAATAGGGCCTGCGTCCTCGCCTTACCTTTCTGCGCAGCCTCTGACCGATCGGATTGAAAGGGTCACCGGAACGAAACTATTCGTCGAAGAGAACACTCCGCGTGACTCTAGACAGTTTACTGAGCGTAAGTTTAGTTCGAAGCAAAGTGGTCGCAGATACCAGGGAAATTCCCGGAGAAGCTAGGTTGTAATTTGTTTCCAATCAAAAGGGAAGCCGGGATTTCCGGTCTCAACGAGTGTCCGAACTGCCGTAGCAAGCTGATCGGCGACACTGAAAAGGGCGAAGTTCTCTGTCCCCGATGCGGTTTCGTGGCGATTGACCAGAGCGTTGACGTTACCCCGGAATGGAAGTCAATGGATTTTGAAGAGCGTAGCAAGAGGATGCGTGTGGGCATGCCCAGCACACTTTCGCTTCATGATCAAGGGCTTTCCACCGACATCTCCGCTGACAATCGCGACGCGCACGGCAAGTTCTTAGATTCCTACAACAGACAAAGCGCGCAGCAAATGAAAAAGTGGCAGCGCAGGATTAGGACATCCTCGTCGCCCGAAAGGAGCCTTGCTGTGGCGCTGGCGAAGATTTCGGAAGCCGCGGACGTTCTGAGGCTACCCTCACCGATTGTTGAGGACGCTTCGCTCATATTTAGAAAATCAGCGAAACAAGCCGTCTCAAAAAGCAAATCAATCTCAGGTATGGCCGCGGCCTCTCTCTATCTAGCGTGCCGCAGGGCTAATGTAAACAGATCCCTCAAAGAGATTGCAAAGGCGGCCGGAATGCAAAGCAGGGCTGCAGCAAAATACTACAGATTGCTGATAAGTGAGATGGAAAGCAACTACGTCCCGCCACCCACCGTTCAGAAGTACATTTCTAAACTCGTGAACAAAGAAAAGATCAACACGAGGATAGAACGCTTGGCTCTCGAACTTGCAGAACGAGCCAATGAGAGCGACATTTCTAGTGGCAAGACTCCAGCTGGTCTAGCGGCGGCGTACGTCTATATTGCATCTGTCATGTGCGGGGAGCACATCCCGCAGCGTGAGATTGCCGAATTTGCAGAAGTTACTGAAGTCACGGTGAGGAATCGTTGCAGAGAAATACTCGAGAATTTCACGATTAGACAGAAACTCAGGCCCCAAACTGCGTAATAGTTGAAAGCTTTTAATCCTACTTCCGCGCAATATTGTGTCTATCTTTCTTATCGGTGAACTTGGTGGACGTAGAAATTTCTAAACAGGACGACCCTTTGTTTGACGTAACGTCGAATGTATACAAACTGGTTCTGGACCACGGGAACGACGGCGTTTTGCAAAGCATTGTTTGGAAGGAACTAGACCTATCCAGCAGGGATGGTTCAAGGCTCGTTATCCGTCTGGAAAAGCGGGGCATGATAAGGAGAGAAAAAGTGCTTGAGGACGGAAGATGGACGTACAAACTTACTCCACTTCGGATGCCCGTCCAAATCAAATCGATCGAACAAGCACCGTGCATAACCTGCCCGTACGAATCTAAATGTTCCCTAACCGGAGTTGTCAGTCCACTTTCATGCCCATGGATTTCAGAATGGGTTGTAAAGGAATACAGGGAAATAGCAAACATTGCGATGCAGATTCCACAATCGCAGACGATTCGTCAGCAGTCCGGGATGAAACAGATCGCGCGTTGACCGATCCAACTGAAACTTTTTTTCCCTTAAACTTGCGTT
>JASHPO010000122.1 GCA_030038075.1 Nitrososphaerales archaeon
TTCGAATACAGCAAAGATCCTCAGTCTCGCAGATCTGCCTGAGTCTATAGCAAATCACCTGCGCCTTTGACCAGGCTGGGCGACCCCCGCGCAACTAGGCACTTGTTCGCGTTGAGTTTCTTAAGTTTTCTATGCTGACAGCAAATCCAATAAGCAGCTAATTCCAACACTAGTGCCATGTCAGCAGAACCAGTTTCGGAAGGATCGATGGCTCCTGATTTCAAGCTGCAATCCGATGACGGCAAGAGCTATTCCTTGTCGCAATTCCGAGGAAAGAAAGAGGTCGTTCTTTATTTCTATCCGAAAGACGACACGCCGGGCTGCACCAAAGAGGCCTGCTCTTTTAGGGACGCCTCGCCAAAATTTTCAGGGAAAGACGTTCAGGTTCTGGGAGTCAGCCTTGATGACCTTGATTCGCATTCCAAATTTAGGTCAAAATACAGCCTGAACTTTCCTTTGCTCTCTGACTCAGATCACAAAGTCGCTGACGCCTACGGTGTCTACAAGCTCAAAAATATGTACGGAAAGGAATTTTGGGGAATCGAGAGATCAACCTTCATCATAGACAAATC
Organism: Nitrososphaerales archaeon; assembly: GCA_030038075.1. Taxonomy (GTDB): domain Archaea; phylum Thermoproteota; class Nitrososphaeria; order Nitrososphaerales; family CADDZS01; genus DATLTL01. The sequence goes on from JASHPO010000122.1 coordinate 573, forward strand.
CGGAAAAATCAAGAAAACTTTCAGGCGAGTTTCTGTCGACGGTCACACTGACGAAGTTCTCCAAAACGTCTCTTAGAAACACTTTTCATTGAAAATTGTGATTCCAAAAACATGGCACGAAAGAAAACTGAGAAGCAGAGACTGAAGAAAGCACATCGCAGAGCGATCCACGGGGATCTGCGAAGAAAGGTAAAGAGAACAAACAGATCGTAACCCAGCTGTACCTTTAACGGTCGTGAATGTATGCTAAGGGTCAGGTCGAGATTATCGAGAGTGTTCCTGAACCCATGTTGCAAACGTAGAGATTCCCGTTCCAAGCGATAACGAGTTTTCGGTGTCAGATCTCATTATTGTCCTCCTTGTCAACGTTGGTAGCGGCGCGGAACCGGTTGTTTGCCACCATGGCACGTAATTGCGAAAGAAAAATATGGCATACACATGTTTGCAGGCTTTGGATCGTTCGGTGAAATCTTTACAGTCACAAATCCATGTTCCCCCGGGCTCGCTGAACCCAGTACAAGACTCTTGCGTCGGATTGGGACTGAACATGAAAATTATACTAGGCAAAACGTTGAACCTGGCCTCCCATCGCTATGATTTCTAATCCCCGCAACGGACGGCGGCAAAATTGTGGCTACCGCCAAGAACACTGTCAGAAGCCCCAAAATAGCACTGCAGTTTCCTTTTGATGTTTATACACAAAACTATGGACAACGCCCGGTGAATATTCGGCGAAAGATTGTAATCAATTAGAGACGATAGCCCGATCATCATAGAGCCAAACTTGAGATGCTTTTCACGAGCGCGCGACAAGCGTCATGTCCCTTCGAGGTGATCTCGACCATCCGCATGGGAGAACCCCTTGCTCCGATGGACTTTGCATTGCCCATCCTAACATAACCGAAACTTTCAAGTTTATTCAAATGGTTCTCCAAGCTTCCCTTTCCTAGTCCCGTGAGCGTCCTGAGTTCTGCCGAGCTCATCCTTCGGACCTGTGCGAGCAATACCAGTATCAGGATCCGGGTGGAGGATTTGAACGTCGAGTCACTAAGCTGCTCGTTTAACGACTTGATGGTCTCGTCTGTAACGATCTTACCAAATTCTCGTTTGATAATTTCGTCGTCACTCAAGCCCAGTGCGCTCCTCTTCAAATTCTGGAATAGGTCTGGTGCGTGCAAATGCCCCGGAAAAGATCCAAGCGACAATTGTAGCTCCCCAGAGGAGCACATAGGGTCCAGGGCTCGTGGTAACGGACAACAGAGCAATTGACGCAATGCTACTCAACGAGAGCGACGCTACCGCGATAAAAGCTTCCGCGGGAATCTTCTTTGAAAAGGAGAGTTTTAGAGCATAATACATATAGATCGCCACTCCAAGATGTAACAAAAGGTCAACCAGTGGAACTCTGACTGCTTCAAATACGATCGTCAAAATCACGGCTCCGTTGATCGCGATCCACACAGGTACCAGAAAGCGATATCCGAGTAGCCTTGACCATGCTCGGTTGTCTTCGGGATGAGTAATCTCTGCTGTGTTGCGGACTCGTTTGAATGCCCAAAGGATGACAATTACAGCGCAGCCGTTGGCGATCGTGTCCATAACCACGGCACCTACCTCTTTCACGATTCCTAATGATTCAATAATCGGCGTCCCGAAGATCGAAAGAAACATTGAAAGTGCCAGCACAAGGTATAGTATTCCCCAAGCTCGGCGGAGCAAGTGTTCGTTCAGGAGAATAGCTCGCTTGACCGCCCGTATCATTTGATCACGCGAGACATCGTCCCCTCCGTTATCCATCATTTTAGCTCTTGCATCTACATTCTTGGTCTTACTGTTTCCGAATTATAAAATATCGTGATAGGTACAAATTTTGTACCTTTCAGATTCCATTTAAGTTCTGTAACTACAAGATATTTTGTAAGGATCTGTATGAATAAACCAACAGTTGTAATCGGCACGATTGTTCTTATCGTTGGAGTCGTTCTTATCGCAGTCGGAGCAGTTGGCGTGCTCCGAGGACTTACTGTCATCACCACTTTCAGCGAACCACAAAGCGGCGAATACGTGTCCACAGAGTTAACGCTCAACGTGACCTCCGGCGTAGCAGTTACGCATGCAGCGGCAAAGGGTGGACTCGTCCCGGCCCAAGATCTGAACCTAGTTAATTCAACCGACATCGCTCAGTATGCTCTCTCACCACATTCAAACGTAGCAGGAACACTGACGTTCACAAACCTCACGGGCGATTATTATTACGTAGCTTTCGCATCATCTCAACCGAGTTCAAAGGTAGTCGCCAGTCCACTTCACGGGGGTACATTAGCGTCTAGTCCACTGGTATTGGGCGGCTTTCTAGTTGTCATCATCGGTGTTGTCGTCATAGTACTGGGCGCGCGCATGAAGAGTAGCTCGAAAAGGGAGCAAAGGGAAGTGGAAGAGCGAGGAAATTCTAATATCCAAAATCCTGCGACACGCTAGGAATTCCACGTCATCTCGACGAGCGAATGTTTCACGGCGAGCTCGGTGCTCTCAATCGAGGCCATCAAACTCACCAAGGAGTATGATTCTTTCACTGCCCTTGACAATTTGAATCTGAGGATTGAAGGAGCAAAGTGCGTTGGCTTTCTTGGTCCCAATGGAGCCGGAAAGACCACTACACTCAAGATATTCACAGATCTGATTCACAGGTCGTCCGGTATGGCATTGATAAACGGAATTGACGTGCACTCTGATAAGAAGAAGGCATTGGCGGCCGTGGCAGCGTTAGTGGAGACACCA
>JASHPO010000123.1 GCA_030038075.1 Nitrososphaerales archaeon
GGGCGGTGGACAGTTTCTTTTGGCTTGGAAGAAGACCTAGAGCTGCTTTGTTTCTATTCGTTCGGTCTTCAAGATAACATCGCTCTCCAAGCGAATCAGTTTACTATCGAGCAAACGCTCCGCCTCCTCCTTCGACCTCGCCGAAACGGTTATTCTGGAAATTATCTCAAAAGTCGGCATAATTTATCCTCTATTCAGTTGGAAGCTCTAGTATTAAGGCTTGAATGTTTTTTAGAAGCGCCATTTCCCGGTTGAACCATGTCAAGCGATGAATATAGGAAACTATCAAAATCCGAGATCTCTCAAAACATGAGCCGAGTAAAGAAGTGGAAGCTCGTGGAGGGGAAGTTGCATCGTGAGTATAAGTTCAAGAGTTTTGAAGACGCCATTTCCTTCATGGAAAGGTCATCGCTTGAAATTGTAAAACTCGATCACCATCCGGAATGGTTCAATGTTTACAACATCGTTAACGTCGATCTTGTTACGCATGACGTAGGTGGTATCAGCAACTACGACTTCATGCTTGCAGAAAAACTTGAAGAGATTGCCTCGATGTTTAAGGCGCGCTAGAGAGTCCTCGCATATTTTTTCTGCGATGTCTCTGACTTTAGCTTTATGGCTGCCTGCGCGGAAGCCAGTCTCGCTATAGGAACTCTGTAAGGCGAGCACGACGTGTAATCCACGCCGACTTCGTTGACGAAGAACTCTATACTCTCCGGGTCGCCTCCAGTTTCTCCACAAACTCCGATCTCCAGTTTCGGATTTGTGCGCCGTCCGTCCTCCGATGCCATCTTCATGAGTCTCCCAACACCCTTTTTGTCAATGACCTCGAAAGGATTTTCTGGGAGGACTTTGTCTTCAACGTACTTCACGAGAAACTTGCCTTCAGCATCGTCTCTTGACATGCCGAAAGTCATCTGGGTGAGGTCGTTTGTCCCGAACGAAAAAAAGTCCGAGTACTTTGCTATGTCGTCCGCGGTAACAGCCGCCCTCGGAGTCTCTATCATCGTCCCCACCGGCGAGTCGGGAAGTATCTTCTTTATCAATTCCCGCAGGCGTGCCAGCTCGTTAGCTTCCGAAGTCAGCGGAAGCATTATCTCTGCCCTGACTTTAACGCCTTTTTCCTCCACCTGCCGTTTTGCCTCACCGATAGCTCTAGCCTGCATTTCATAGATCTCAGGGTATGTCATTCCCAGCCTGATTCCTCTGTGGCCGAGCATCGGGTTGTCCTCCTTGAGACTGCGCATCTTTTTCGCAATCAGTTCACCCAGCTCTGGACTCGCTGGAGCGTGCAAAAACTCGTGCTGCGGAAGATCCAAGAGACGGATGACGACCGGCCTTCCCTTAGCGGCCAAGAAAATATCATAAAAATCGTTCCTCTGGAATTCCTTGAGCTTCTCGAGCCATTTTTTTCGCTCCTCAGTGTTTTCAGAGATGATCATTCGCTGGACGAAGGGCAACCTGATCTTGGCGTTGAACATTCGCTCGGTCCTGACCAGTCCGAAGCCCTCCGCCTGAAACTCGATGGCCTTTGAAACCATCGCCGGCGTGTCTGCATTCGCCCAGACACCGTTTTTCCTGAACCTGTCGGCCATCGTGAGAAACTTTGCTAGCTCGGGAGATATCTCGACATCCACAAGCGCCGCAGCACCCAAAATTACATCGCCTGACCCGCCGTCGATGGTAATAATGTCGCCTTCGCTAATTATCACGTCACCTGACCTCGCTTGGTTTTCAGAAATCAGGAGTGTTTCGGCCCCCACGACAGCAGGCTTGCCCATACCCCTAGCGACGACCGCCGCGTGGCATGTTTTACCGCCTCTCTGAGTGAGAACTCCCTGGCTTGCAATCATTCCATGAATGTCCTCGGGAGCGGTCTCTCTTCTTACAAGTATCACGCTCTCGCCAAGCTTTCCAAGCTCCGCTGCCTTGTTTGTGTCAAAGATCGCCTTTCCGACAGCCGCTCCGGGACTAGCCGCAATTCCCTTGACGAGAACATCCACATGCGCGTTGGGATCGATGTGTTTGTGGAGAAGCTGATCCAGTTGAGCCGGCTCGACTCGCATTATCGCCTCTTCCTCTGAAATCATTCCCTCTTCGACCAAGTCAAGTGAAATCTTGATTGCGGCCTGGGCGGTTCTCTTCGCCGTCCTCGTTTGAAGCATCCAGAGCTTGCCGTTCTCAACTGTAAACTCGAAATCCTGAATGTCCTTGTAGTGTTTTTCAAGGAGCGTCGCGATGTTGATTATTTGGCCATAAAGATCGGGCATTTTCTCTTGAATTTCCTCGATCGACAACGGAGTCCTCGCGCCGGAAACGACATCTTCGCCCTGCGCATTGATCAAAAACTCTGCAAAGAGGTTTTTCTCCCCAGTGTTGGGGTTGCGTGTGAAACCGACGCCAGATCCGGAGTCATTTCCGGTGTTTCCGAATATCATTGCGACGATATTGACGGCGGTTCCCATCTTGTCGTCGATCTTGTAATAGCGCCTGTATTCGATTGCTTTCTTACCCATCCATGATTTCAGAACAGCCTCTATTGCGGACTGGAGCTGATCTTCGGGATTACTGGGAAACTCCTTTCCTGTTCTCTCCTTGAAGAGAAGTTTGAATTCCCGAACTAACTCGGCGAGGTCCGAAGCATCCAGCTCAACATCGTTCTTGACTCCCTTTGAATCCTTCTTCTTCTGGATGAGGTTCTCGAATTCCTGGCCCTCAATATGCTCTACTATCTCTCCGTACATCTGAACAAAGCGCCTGTAAGTGTCATAGGCAAAGCGCTCGTTGTTCGTCGAGGAAATTAAATAATGCAAAACTTCGTCGTTTAATCCCAAATTCAGAATCGTGTCCATCATTCCCGGCATTGAAAGCGGGGCGCCGCTTCTGACGGAGACAAGCAGTGATTTGCCGAATTTTTTCCCCGTCCGTTCTTCGATTTTCTTCATCTTCGAAAGCACCGTCGGCATTAGGGCTGAAGGAAGCTTCCGGTCACGCTCATAATATTCGGCGCAAACCTGTGTAGTGATTACAATCCCAGGAGGAACGGGCAGGCCAGCGTGGTTCATTTCGACCAGCCCGTGGCCCTTGCCGCCTAACAGGTCCTTGCCGAGACCGAAGGCTTCGTCGATGAGTAAGACACGTTGCGCAGTTGCTGTCTGGACGGTCAAATTTTCATTCATGGTATCTCCCTGCTCTATTTGTGCGTTTTCGCGGGCCAGTGAGTTTCTATGAAGCTTGTGGGTAATTCTTCCATCGTCAAAGGGGGTAGTTGATTGTGTAGAGATATGTGAAAGATTACGGAAGAATCTTGGATAGCGTGTAAATACGAACCCAGTCATGCTCCACTCGGAGGCGAGAAAACATTTGGAACAGAGCGAAATTCTCATTCGCCGCGATCGCTCGAGAGAGAGCTTGGAGTACTACGCACCATGCTCTAACTGCGTCAAACATCCACACTACACGCAGCTTCCTGTGACACTGCACAGAGGGGACACGTGCCTTGTGTGCATGAAAGCCTCGAAGGCTAAATGAACCGTGAGCAATTCAGATATACGATAGAATCTTCTGATGTCTCGTGAGTAATCGAGCCGCGAGGTACGCGAAACCTGAGAAGAAAACGGGCGGCGCGGTTCTGGTTGCTTATGTCGCGAGAACACCGAAGGGAAAAATCAGATTGAAGAGAATCGCGATAAGACTTCACGGTCAAAAAGAGCAGCCGGTTTGCGAATTGCCCTCGGAAGATCCAAGGTATGTCTTTGAGGATCTTTACAAAGTGAGAAAAGCGACGCATTCCGAGGTGGCGCGCTCGGATCGTTTCGCGAGATTCCGGGATTCGAGCACCAGAGTATTCTACGGTGAGTCCGGTCTATAGCTGTTCCGCGACTATCTCCGCAATGTCTCGTACCTGCATCTTCGTCCCGCTAACTCGGGTCGAGTCTTCGAACATTGAGAGACAGAACGGGCATTCGGTCGCAATAGTCGCCGCGCCGGTATCGGAAGCTTCCTTTGTCCTGATCCCCGATATCGTCTTCTGCTGGGGTACTTTGTACCAATAATTGGAACCTCCCGCGCCGCAGCAGAAAGTCTTGTCTTTTGACCTTGGCATCTCCCTTACGTCAATTGAGGCCTCTTTGAGAACTCTCCTCGGCTCCTCGAATATCGAGTTGTATCTGACGGCATAGCAGGCGTCGTGAAGCGTCACCGAGATCTCTTTCAGCTTGCCATCGGGAATTTTCACCTTGCCGTTTTGGATTAGATCCGAAATCAGCTGGCTATGGTGAATGACTTGGTAATTTCCGCCGAGCACGGGGTACTCGTTCTTGATCGCGTTGAAGCAGTGCGGGCACGCGGTGATTACCTTCTTCACGCCCAAGGAATTCATCTTTTCGATGTTCTGGTAAGCCAGTTCCTGGTACCTTCCTTCCTCGCCCAGGCGTCTTGCCGGATCGCCGTTGCAGGTTTCATCGCTCCCCAAAATTACAAAGGAGACTCCTGCGTGCCTTAGAATTTTCGCCAGCGACTTTGCTATATTTTGTGCGCGCTGGTCAAATGAAGAGACGCAGCCGACCCAGTATAGGTACTCGGCATTCGGGTTTGTCGTGATGGTGTCGATTCCTTGGTCTCTTGCCCAGTCGGCCCTTGTGCTTGAATTTAGGCCGTAGGGATTCTGGTTCTGTGTGAGGTTTTGAAGCAGCGCCGTCTTGTCCTTGTCCATCTTTCCAGTGTTTACGAGATTTCTTCTGAGATCGTAGATGATGTCTAAGTGCTTTACCGAAACCGGACAGCTGTGCACGCACGCCCCGCAAGTGGTGCAGGACCAGAGTTCGTCTTCCTTCACGACGCTAAACGGGTCAACGTTCTCTCCCTTCTCTCTCGCGAGCATGCTCAGTTCTCTCACTAGAACTCTAGGAGAGAGGGGCCTTCCGGATGCTGTCGCGGGGCAGGCAGACTCGCACGCGCCGATCTCTACGCAAGAGTCGTAAGACATCTTTTCAAAATTTTGAAACTCTGCGATGTTGCTGACTCCCAACTTGACTTGCGAAATGTCGGTCTTTCCTTCAATTACTTCGCTGAGCTTGAAGGGAAATCTGATGCTCGGGAGCGGCCGGTCAAAGTTCTCGATCAGGTTGACGGTGGGCTTTACATAGAATGCGAGGATGAGAGCGTTCCTCACGATGCTGATGGCGATAATTTCTATCGTCAGCTGACTGAACCAGGAGAGAGCAAGCTCGATGGTTGTGAGGAGAATCAAGAAAATGAGAATGATCTGGAGCTTTGAGGAAGCTCTTGTGAAATCTGATCCTGTGCGAAGCTCTTTTTCGACTTTTTTGCTAGCTCGGAAACGCTGAATTCTCCAGACGCAAGCCGCTACCAGACCCACAACAAGAGGAAGCGACAGAACAAGCAAGACTGTCCTCAAAGGTTGGACGAAAGTCCAGACCGGATCGAGGATTAGCATCAGTATTGTGAGACCTATTCCCAGCACGATGGAGATGTGCATCAGCTGGACAGGGTTCCATTTCAGAGATCTTTTGGTTTCGTCCTTCGAGAGGAGCAGCAGCCGATTTAGGCTAAGATGGCCTCCGCTTTTCCGGTAGATTGAAACCAGAATCGCGAGTACGCTGGCGAGCGCTATGGCGTAGAGCGTAAAGTAAACGATTGTAAAAATCATATTGTCTGCCAAGTCTCAAAACCAGATTGATAGAGCTGAATGTTCAAGCTAATTATGATTTTAGCGAGACCGCCGAAAAAAAGTTTAGATGGGTCTTCAGCGCCCTAATTGAGCTTTGAACGTCTTCACCAGCTCGGGGATTATCTGGTACAGATCGCCGACGGCGCCGTAGTCGCATTCCTGGAATATGGGTGCGTTCTTGTCCGAGTTGATCGCCACGACTATCTTTGAATCGCGCATCCCGGTCAAATGCTGTATCTGACCGGAAATGCCGACCGCGATGTACAGTTTGGGCTTTACGGTCGTGCCGCTGAGCCCCACCTGTCTCTCCTCCGCGACCCAGCCGAGATCTGAAGTGAGAGGCCGCGACGCCCCCATAGCTCCGTTTAGCACCTTGACCAGCTCATCTAAAAGCGCAAGGTCTTCCTTTTTCTTGAAACCTCTTCCCGCTGACACAATCACGTCCGCGTCCTTGATGCTCACCTGTCCCTTCGGTTTTTCCTTCTTCCCTAGGAGAACGACTCTTTGGGGTTTTGGCTGAAATTCAACTTTGGCGACTTCAGGAGATGACGAGCCTGATGCGGGCTCGTAGCTTCTCGGTGGGATTGTAACTATCGCGACTCCGCTGGACTTTACCGTCGCAATCGAATTTCCTCCCCAGACAAGTCTCTGGGCCGTGCAGTCCTTGCCGTCCTGCACGACTTTTAGGGCGTCTGAGATGCAGCCGATCTTAAGCCGTGTCGCGAGTTTGGGCGCAATCTCCTTTCCCTTTTTTGTCGCGCCCATGAGCACGAGGTCAGGGTTTGCCTTGAGGAAAACAGCCTCGAGCGCGTCAACAACCGGGCTCGTGAGAGAGTCCTTCAAAGAGTCGTGCGAGACCTCGAATATCTTTGCGACGCCGGAGACGGAAGCTTTCTTTGTTTGTTCTGAGAGATCTCCCGCGCCTAGCACCACGACAAAAGTCTCCTTCTGCAAACTAGAGGCGAGCGTAATCAGTTCAAGCGCGGCGTTATTATCTTCCGAGAAAACGAGTACCGCCAGACTACTTCACCACGCCCTCACGCATTATAGCTTCGGCGATCTTCTTCGCAGTCTCCTCTGGCTTGCCCTCGAAGATAACTTTCTTCCTTGAAGACTGCGGGACCGAGAGCGCCTTAACTTCAACCTTCGACTCGCTCCTCTCGATTCCCAGATCCTGCGCCTTCCATTCCACCATTTCCTTTTTTCCCGCGCCCATGATCTGGAGGAGAGTCGGGAACCTCGGCTGGTTGATCTCGCGCGAAACGCAAATAACTAACGGCAGCTCGCACTCCAAGGTTTCGATCCCTTCCTCCAGAGATCTCTCAACTGTGATCTTGTTCCCGCTGAGGCTGATTTTAGTCGCATACGAAATCACGGGCAGCCCGAGAAACTCGGCGAGACTCGGACCTACAACGCCCGCGAACGAGTCGGTCGTGCCGGTGGCTGTAAGCACAAGGTCATATTTTCCTATTTTTCTCACCGCCTGTGTGAGCGCGTACGCGGTGCCGATCGCGTCGCTTTCCTTGAAAATCGGATCTGTGACGAGCCTTGCCCTGTCGCAGCCCATCGCGAGCGCTTCCTTCGCGCCCTTTTTCAAGTCGGTGCTTCCAAGCGAAAGCGCTGTTATGCTTCCGCCATTTTTCTCCCTGACCCTGATCGCTTCTTCGATCGCGTTCTTGTCGTCGTCGCTGATTTTTGTCTTGGCGCCTTCAAGGACTATCCTGTTCGCAGCCCTGTCGATCTTTATCTCGGATTCGTCCAGAACTTGCTTGAAGCAGACGATTATTTCGGGCAAAATTCCAGTCTCTCTTTCGATTTTTTCAGGGCTCTATAATATTTCCAGCGCGTCTTTACGAGTAGGATTCGAATTCCGGTCCCAACTGGTTCAGGGCGATTTTCTGTTCCAGTATCTGGTCTGTTCCCTCGTAAATCCTCGCGACCCTGGTATCGACGAGGTGGCGCGCGACTCTGTTTTCCAGAGAGTAGCCGTTCGCTCCGAAAACCTGAACCGCCCTGTCAGCGGCTTTGAATGACACGCTGGCGGCGTAATATTTGGCCTGGGCGATCCACCAATCTGCCGCGCTCCTGAGGTCCAGGTTATCCGGCTTTCCATCCGATTTGGATTTCTCGACTGCCGCCCTGTAAGTTAGTAGCCTTGCCGCCTCCAGTTCTACCGAGGACTTGGCAATCATTCTCTGAATCAGCTGGTGCTTTCCTATTTTTTTATTGTGCTGGAACCTCTCTTTCGCGTACCTCACGGCCTCGCTCAGGCAGTCCTCGGCGACGCCGACGCATCCAGCGGCGACCGACAGTCTACCGCTCATTAGCGCCGAGTAGGCGACGTTCATTCCCTTTCCCCTCACCCCGAGAAGGTTATCCTTGGAAACGCGGCAGTTGTTAAAGCGCAGTATCGCAGTGTCTGAAGTTGGGAGTCCCATCTTGTTCTCTATTCTTGAAGAAGTAAAGCCCTCAAAGTCCTTTTCGACCAGAAGGGTGCACATGCCATCCGATTTTCCCTTGGGGTAGGCAAAGGTGATTACGAGATTAGCAATCGAGCCGTTGGATATCCAGGTCTTCTCGCCGTTGAGATAGAAGAATCCGCCTTTTTCCTCAAAGTTTGTGACAAGCGAAGCCGGATCTGATCCGGCGGAGGGCTCGGTCAGTGCGAAAGCCATCACGAGGCTTCCCGTGGTCGTTTTGGGGAGGTATCTGCTCTTCTGGTCCTCGCTACCCCACCTTTGAAGCGTCAGCTGCCCTAATGAAGTGTGCCCGGATAGGAAAGTCCTGACGCCCGTTCCTTCCTGTCCGATTCTCTCAAGGGCGAGGGCGTACGTGAGAGCGTCTGCGCCCTGTCCGTCTCCATACTTTTTGTCAACCGGAAGGCCGAGCAGGTGAGCTTTTTTGAATATCTCGGGCACGCGCTCGTTAAATTTCCGCGCGAGGTAATACTCGTCCTCGATCGGCCTGATCTTTTTGCATGCGTCGTCCACGACGCCTAGCAAGAGCTTCTGCTCGTCGGATATTTCAAAATCCATGGTAATCCACGCAGGGCGTGATCGAAGATCATCCGCGGCGAATATTAATCTGATGAATCAAAAGACTTTTCATTTCTCCCAGCGCGAGACGAATCCAAATGTCAGAATCTCAAAGTCGCGCGAAGCGTCTCTTCGACCGAATTGACGCAGACGCCGAGATTAAACAAAAACCGAAGGTATTGATTTTAGCGAACGGCGTTGAACCTCATCTCGATTCTTCCTTCTTCTATGTGCTGGGATTTTCTTACGGGCTGTTTGAGGGTTCTATTCTCGTAATGGAAAGGGGCGGTAAGCTCTCGCTCATAACTTCGACGCTTGAAGAACCGATTGCCAGAGCTTTTGTGGGAAAAGACCTAGAAATCTTTGTTGAAATGGAGCCGGAAAAAATCAGGGCGAGACTGCAAAAGATCATCAGAAGCGCGAACGTCATCGGGCTCAACTCGGCGGAGCTGAGTTACAAAATGTTCCTCGAGCTAAAATCGATTTTCAAGCAGTCCAAATTCATGGACGTGTCCGACGCCTTCGAGGCACTCCGTTTGATTAAAGACGCGACGGAGATCGAAAAAATCCAGATGGCGTGCGATATTGCCTCAAATATCTACAGAAAAATTCCGTCGATGCTCGATACCGGCGTGAGCGAAAGCTCGGTGGCAGCCAACATGGCTTTTGAAATGGAAAAGCTTGGAGGAACTGGTGTGTCTTTTGACACCATCGTCGGCTTTGGGAAAAACAGTGCCCAGCCCCACTACTCTGCAGGTTCGGCCGAACTGAAGAAAAATCAGTTCGTTCTTTGCGATTACGGAACGAAGTATCGAAAGTACTGTTCGGACATTACGCGAACCCTTGTGTTTGGGCGCGCGTCAGAAAAACAAAAGCGGATGTACGAAGTAGTAAAGTCGGCCCAGGAACTTGGGACGGAGCTGTGCACCACTGAAAATACTGGCGCCGAAGTTCACGAGAAGGTGGCGAAATTGATCAACGCGACCGAATTCAAGGGCCGGTTCATCCACTCCACCGGCCATTCCCTTGGCCTCAACGTGCACGACGGCCCGGGCTTGACTCTCAGAAATAAGAAAAAGCTGGAACCCGGGATGGTTCTCACAGTTGAACCGGGCGTCTACCTGCCGGGCCTCGGAGGAGTCAGAATCGAAGACGACGTTCTGATCACAAAGGGAAAACCAAGAATTTTGACCTCGGCGACCCGCGAGCTTATCGAAGTTTGAAAGTGCTTTACGGAGTTTCCTCGCTTGGCCTGGGTCATGTCAGAAGGAGTCTACAAATCTCAGAATATCTGCGAAAACTGGGCGAGTATGAAATAGAGTGGATCGCTGCCGAGCCATCGCTTGCCTTTCTTGAGAAAGAAGGCGAAAAACTTCTTCCCGTTTCGGGGCAGTTGAAAAGTCTGAGTCCGGTTATGGAAAATAAAGTCAGGGACGGGAAGTTGAGCGACATATCGCAAGTGGCGAGAGATTCCTCAAGAGAGGCTCGGAAGAATTACGTGAAGCTGAAACCTTTTCTTGGCGGCTACGACGCCCTGATTCAGGACGAATTTCCAGAGACGATGTTCTCTTTCATGTGGGACAAGTATCCGCCTCTGCCGAGGAAGAGAGTCGTCATCACAGATTATTTCCAATTAGAAACGGTATCGCTAAATCTGGTGAGACGTTTCGTGACGTGGTACGCAAACAGGTTGCTTTTGAGGTCTTACCTCAATTCCGATTTGAGAATCTTCGCCGATGAAGCGAAATCTGTCCCCAAATTTGAGATCGTGGGAGCTGTCTTGGGAGATCCACCGAAAGAAACGCGCGAAGAACTCAGGAAAAAATTATTTTCAGTCGCGGGAAATCCCGTGATAGCAGTGTCAGTCGGCGGCACCTCGATCGGCAAATACCTTGTGGATTTCATCTTTTCAAACGAGAAAAAGATTCGCGCGGCGCTGGGAAATGCGTCCTTTGTATTCCTTCTCGGGGCGAGGATCGGGAGAGCGCTTTATCCGGAAAACTCTGATGGCCTGCAGTTCGTTCCTTTCACTACGGATTCTCCATCCTACTTTAAGGCGTCCGACTGCGTGATAACGCAAGCAGGAGCTTCCACTTTGAACGAGGTTGCATCGATCGGAACGCCCTGCGTCGCCGTTCCAATCAAGAATCACTGGGAGCAACAGGCGAGCGCAAGGAAATTCTCTGAAAGGTATGGCTTCCAGATAGTTCAGTACGACGAGCTCGGGGTGGAAGCAATCGTGAGTGCAATCAATGGAGCAATGAATTCGAAGTACGAGCCTATGCGCCCTGAAGGGGCGACTAAAGCTGCGAAACTTATCCACGATTATTTGAGTTGAGAAATTGCAAAGGAGCGAAATGGAAAAACTGGACAGTATGATTTACTCCTGCAAGCTCTGCAAACTCGCGAACGGCAGAACAAACGCCGTGCCCGGAACTGGCCTTTTGGAAAACGTGGAGGTCGTGCTTGTAGGAGAAGCTCCTGGCAGAAACGAGGATCTGGAAGGGAAGCCGTTCGTGGGTTCTGGAGGAAAACTCCTAGACGAGCTTCTCTCAAAAGCTGGAATGAGCCGGGACGGTGTGTACATCACGAACGTCGTAAAGTGCAGGCCCCCGAACAACAGAAAGCCCGAGGCGGACGAAATCGAGACGTGCACGAAAAATTACCTTGAAAAGCAGCTCGATATTTTAAAGCCGCTTCTCGTCTGCACTCTTGGAGCGACTGCTCTGGAATATTTTACCGGGCGGAGCAGGATGGGGGAAGCTCGTGGGCGGCTGACTAGAACGAAACATGGGATTGCCCTGCTTCCGACTTATCACCCCGCGGCGATATTCAGAAACCCGGCATACAGGGAATTGCTCCAGTCGGATCTAAAGAAAATACCGGAAATACTGGCAACACTCAGAAAGAAGGACAACCAAACGGTGCTCACAGGTTTCTAAAAAGTCTAATTTGAAGTAGGGTAGATGCTTTACTGGAATGAAGTACAAAGAATACAAGGCCAGCCAAGAATTTGACCCACTGAGAGATTCGTACTGCAAGCACTGCCTTGCTCCGTTCAACGACGCCGACGAGCTGGGGCGATGCGAGCAGACAGAGCATCTCACCCACATGGAGTGCACAAAGCACAGCCCTTGATCAGCGAATCTTCTTGGAACCATTTATGCCTGACCTTTGAATCAGCGCTCTAACTTGATTTTTCTCCTCGGCTGAGAGGGGAGCGAGCGGGGGCTTTACTTCGCCCACTTTCATCCCGACCAGTTTCATCGCTTCCTTGACGCCAGCGGGGAATTTCCCGATCCCGATTGCTTCGATGACCGGAAGAAGCTTCGTCTGCGCCTCTCTTGCTTTGTCCAGGTTGCCTGCCTTGAACTCATCGAATATCTTTGCAGATTCCCGCGGAGCGACGTTTGAGATCCCTATTACCGCGCCGCTGCCACCAAACTCCAAGTTCGAATATGCCAGGGCATCCGAACCCGTGAAGATGGCCATCTTCCCGTTGGCTACTTCGTGAAATTTCAGCAGGTTGAGAAAATTGTACTCGGTGTACTTCATTCCTGCGACTAGATTCTCATCGGCGAGACGCTTTATGATGTCCGGCGGAACGAAGCTGTGCGTCCATTCGGGAATATTGTAGACGAAGAGAGGAATCTCCACGGCCTCGGACAAACCCCTGTAATAGTAGTACAGTCCCTCGCTGGTCGTTGCGAAATAATAGGGAGGCGTTGCAAGTATCGCATCGGCCCCTGCATCCTTCGCTTCCTTTGAGTAACTGAGCACTTTGGCAAAACTGGGGTCGGACACTCCCACGATGACCGGTACTCTCTGGTCGGCCTGGTCAACAACGACTTTCGTAACTTCTGACCTTTCGGCATCCGAGAGCATGGCAAACTCGCCGGTTGTGCCCAGAGGGACGAGACCGTCAACTCCGCCGTCTATGAGAAATTCAACGAGTGCTCTCGCAGCCTCCGGATCAAAGCTGTGGTCCTTCGCAAGTGGAGTCGCCATCGGGCACCAGATTCCTTCGAATTTTTGTTTCACTTTCATGCCACCAAGAGCGAGGAAACTAGGATTTCTGTCTTATTTTGTCAGTAAACCGTGACCGAATAATCGCGCCCCTCCCACTGGTTGGTATGGGGCCAGAAAAATGTGAAGCGAACCGTCTGGGTTGAATCTATGCGAATGTCCACGAACTCGACGCCCAGCTTTGTCGGAGTGGAATCGGTGTCGCTGACGGTTGCCCATTCATTGACAGTCCAGTGCAAACGGAACGCCCCGCGATTCTGCACTCTCAACGTGCCTCCTCGTTTCACCTTTCGAACCCTCCGATTCGGCTTCCAGAATTCAATCATTCTGCAGGATGATCTGTCGGAAACATACCGCGTGCTCACGGCGGGAATCATGTCGAAGACAATGTGATCTGATACAGAGCGGAGAAGCTTGATGTATTCGGCGTGTGCCCACGCCAATGGCATCGCGCCTCCCGTCGGACCGCCTAGGTAGAGGTATTCTTTTGGCATGTCCTTCTCGTCCCATATCTGCTCAGGGAGCAAACCGGTGGGAGAGGCAAACTTCTCCAACGCCCATATGAAATGAGTGGGGTCGCGACCTGCGGCCAGCTCGTAGTGCCCGCGTTCCCCGGTCAAGAGAGGCCAGGCACGACCCTTTCCCCAGCCCTGAAAAGGCTCGCCGTCTGGCCGCTGGCCGTATCCATCGTTGTTGTATCGCCTCCAGCAGGGCCCGAACGGAGTTTCCACTTTCAATACGGCGTCCACGACCTTCAACGAGTCTACGATAAGTGGATCGTTCGGAGACCGAACGCCGTATCTCACAAGTTCAAGAAAACCCGCATCAATTATCTCTTTGGCCGGAAACAGATACTGACCGCCGGGAGGTTGATTTGCAAGCGCAAGGACTCCTTTGTCGGGGTCCCCTTCGGCGTCCGGATTGCTCAAATCGAGCGGACAGATTCGAATATAGTGTCGTTTTATTTCAGGAACCAGTACGCCCTCTGTTGTCACGGTCCAAGCTTCAATATGACTTTCCAAGAAATCTGAATAATCTTCCATGTACTTGGCCAGGACCTCGTCCCCGTGCGATCGCGCAAAGTCTGCAGCACAAATTAGGGCAGTAATGTTCGTTGCCAGTGTTGACGGTGAAAATCCGCTCGCCTCTTCCCATCTTTCCTGCCCTGTCGCTGGTCCTTCCCGAATCATATAACCGGCCGCGTGGATTACCATCGTGTAAGGATCGAAGTCCCGGAGAGCTCCAGCTTTTTGAAGCCGCCAAGCAAGTATAATTGGATATGATACTTCGTCAAGTTGAACTCCTCCCCGGTAGGATTCTCCATCGACCCAGAAATTTTGAGGGAAGGATCCGTCATCCCCCTGGCTTGCAGCGAGATAAATCAGAGCGCGAAGTGGAGTCTCCGAATTGCCCGCGGCGAGCATGGCCGTGACGGTGTTAACCATGTCACGAGTCCAGACGAGGTGGTACCCTCCGCGATCATCGTCGCCCGCAGCCTCTCCCCAAGGTATTGTTAGCGAAGCAATTATTGCGCCAGGATAGCTCTTGTCCTCGTGTGCCAGTAGGATACTATAACTGCTGTGATACATATGGCTCCTCTCCACACACAAACGTCCCAGAGGAAGGATCTTGTCGTAGGCGCGTTCCCACTGTTCTTTGTACCGGTTAAGAAGACTGTCGAATGGTTGACCTAACGACTGAAGCAGCGTTGATATTGCGCTTTGAAGGCTGTTGCCGAAAGCCAGGCCCAGGACAAACTCCGCAGATTTTTCAATATCTATTTGACCAGTGAGCGCAATGTTGCCGTCCCGCGCGCTGCCGAATTGATGGTCCATCTTGAAGTTCTCTGAAATATCTGTCCATCCATCGCTGTACCCCACGTAACCACACGACATTTGTTTGAAAGGCACGTTGCTTGATAGTGCGAGCCAAGTTCCGTTTTTTTCGGCGGCGAGAATGTTACAGCCCGCCGCCTCCAATGCGTAGGCGTTGTTGCCCTTGCCACCCATTTCAAGGTGTGGTGCGCACAGGACAAAAAGCTGAATGTTATCGAGGAATTCCTTGTCAGATTCGATCCGCACTTTTTGAAGCAAACAGGGCAAATGCGGGTTTGTAATTACCTGCTTGGAAATTTTGTACAGATTTCGGGGTTCCGAGTTGACTATTTTGTATCCGAGGGCGCCCTGAGAAATTCCCTCAATTTTGGAGTCAAGATGACGCTTTTCTTCGTTGAAGAATGTTTTGCCGTCTGTTATTAGCAGTTCAAGGTCGCGCAGCTGTGACATATCAACCGTCGGATAGTAGACTTCGGTAACAATTCCTCTCCAGATGGTGAACCATATCTTGCTGTCTGCGGAGTACGCAGTTCCGATTGCGTCCTTGTTCGAGTGAGACCATCTGGGTTCTATTCCAGGTTTTCCAAAGGCTTCCTGATTGGTACTAAACTTTACCATGATTATTCAGATTGAGATTATGCCAAAAGAACCCCCATCATGGATATAATTGAATGGGCACTTTTTAGAATTCGATCTAGGTTGTTGATTAACGGCGCTCGATGCCATTTTGCGATTCTCAAGAGAGTCAGGCCAGGAGATTTGTTACTAAAATTCTTATAGAGAACAAAAAGAGGTTTGATATTTAGCAAAACCGTTGAGTCAAGGAAAGAAACTATCAAAAACGAACAGGCCGTCCTGAAACTTTTGAGCAAGGAGAAGATGACTCCTCTTGACATAGCTACAATCTTCGGACTCGACATGACAAGAACGCAGTCTGTGATTGCATCGCTTTTGGAAAAGGGTCTCATAACCAAAACGTCCGACGGCTTTACGAGCTTCCTGACCTTATCCAAGCTCGGGCAGGATACGCTAAATTCCGGTATGTGACAACGGTTCGAGTCAAACATTTAGACTGAAAGCAATCTGCCTACGAGAGATATGATAGCTATAACATAGACTGAATACCTGTACAAGTTAAGAAGGTACATCGCATTCTTCCAGTCGGAAGATTCCCGGGTCATTATGGCCAAGTGATGCATCATCACGACGCTAACGCCCACGAAGGCGGCAGCGGCCAACGCTAGGGAATTTAGGGCACCTGCTTGGACGTAGTACGAAGCTAGAAATGGAATCGAGCCCCACGCTAGTCCGAAGGTGAGATAGGAGTGAGCGTACTTCAAGTCCATCGGGTAGAGAATTGCCGCCGCGCCTTCTATCGCCACGAACAAAAGAAAAAGCGGAGTATGCCATCTGAAGGATATGTAAAGTCCGATAAGTATGCCAACGGTCACGCCAGCGATTCCAACTGTCAGGAGCCCGTTCTTCGGGATTTGGAAGTAGGGTTTGAATTTTTCAACGCTTCTGCCGATGTCAATGTAATGCGCGCCCACGACGAGACCGAAGAATGCGGCGAGGAGAACATAGCCGTAAAGGACAATGTTGAATTTGGGTGAGAGCGCTTGAGCGAAGGTTATCCAGCCGAGAAAGACCAAGCTGAACGGCGTTCTCAATCCATAGAACCAAACGTTCCGGTCCCACGGATGAGTGAGGTCCGGCTCTGCTGGGGCTTCCAACGGTTTTCTGCAAGGTGAATGCTTTGATATTAAGTGATAGCTACTTTCTTCCACTCGTGAACGAGGTTTGTCGGCACTCAAGAACACAGCGAGGAAGATCTTCGGCGATCTTTACTCTTCATACGATTTCGTGCTAGAATATTTTACACTGTTCCAGGATCGTTATTGGAAGCGAAGACTTCTGGAAGGCGTTGCACTTTCGCCAAGTCGCTTGATATTGGATGTGGGTTGCGGCACGGGGGTTCTTGAAAAGAGTCTTGAAGAAAGCGCTGTTACAGTCGTCGGAGTCGACATAACAAAAGAGATGCTGAAAATTGCGCAAGGCAAGAAAATTTCTTGTTTCGCATCGGTCGTCCAGGGAGATGCGGAAGCTCTTCCCTTCCGGTCGGAGTGCTTCGATTGCGTCCTGTCTTGCTACGTCGTGAAGTATTGCAACTGCTCGAACTTTGTTGAACAGATGCATCGCGTCCTAAAACCTGGAGGACGGCTTGCTCTCTACGACTTTGCAAAGCCGCAAGGCGCCTTCGCGCCGTTTTACTTTTTCTACGTTTATGGAGTCATGAGATTGTTGGGGATTTTTACGAGAAGATTCCACCGCGGAATGTCAATTACGTTCACAGAGCTCCCGAAAATAATCTCACAAACTCGGTGGTGCGAAGAGCTGCCCCCAGCGCTCGCCAAACATGGCTTTCAAAATATATCAAGCTCTCCAATGTCTGGAGGCTCGGCGGTAATATTCTTCGCTACGAAACCCGAATAAAAATGCAGAAGACGTACGAATTCTCTTTCAGGAATTCTTTTTGTTATGATTCCCGGCAGTCTTTTGCAATTGAGTGACACGTAGTCTAACTGCAGTGCTTACGATAGGCCCGAGCTGTTCCATCGGAGTACTCTTTTTACGGAGTGTTGCCAATTGATTAACCATTGTCTGGTCTCCTAACATCCTGAACCAATTCTCAAAATCCCCTCTTTCCAGATGGAACTGCACGGAGGCAGGATCTAGGTCCTTCACCACTTCGGCGAATTCGATCGCGCTCCTCGAGGAGCTGCCCAGTGGTTGCTCTAGCCCTCTGTAGAAGTAAAATGCCCTTTCTGGTTCTACCGGACCGAGGATCCTGGCCGCTTCAGCCTTGGACATGTTTCTCTTAGGCATCCCCTAATTGTCCGCTTACTTGATCGATTAATACTTTTTTTTCGGGCATAGTAACTCCACGAGAAGGGGTTGAATTCTGCGCTTGCCCATAAGCCCAGTTGTTTGTGACCGTTATGAGTTTTCTTCGCAACTCTTCGCCGGTTATCGTTCTTCTGCGAAGATCCTCTATGTCGTTGGCGAGTTGGTCCGACGCTAGAACGCCCCTCGCCCACTTTTCAAAGTCTCTCCTCTTCGAATGAAATTCGATTGATTCGATAGGAACTTTTGCCAAGGCTTTAATGAATCCGTCTCCAGTGGACGCCAGAACACCCGTGTACTCGCCGAGCGCAGTGTTAAAGTAAAACGACTTTTCCAAGGGCACCTTTACCGTCCCGTTCACCGTTTCTCCATCCCCGATCTCGACGTTCGGCCATATCCTACTACCGTCCAGAATGTTGGCCCTTTCTCTGATGACGCTCCCTGGCCCGACGCTCGAGCCTTCGATTGAGACATCGTTTTGAATTGTGGCAGATTGTCCTATTACACTACTAACGATGCGACAGTCCTTCCCGATAGTCGCTCTTTCCTGGATTACGCACCTTTCCAATACAGCGCCTTGCGAGATGTGAACGCTTCTTTTGATTACAGAAAAGGGTCGGATCCTGGCGTTGTCTTCAATTACGGCGTCGCTCTCGATATACACAGGACCGGTTATTCGAACGTTATTCCCTATCCGAACGTTTTTCTCTGAAATGACATTATCTATAGGATCAGTTGCAGGTTGATTCAAGTACGTGTATCGAGTCATGCCTTCGAGTTCCCAGCTCACGCCTTCGAGATATCCTTCGAGACTTCCAATGTCCACCCAGAATGCGTCGGAGGTGTATCCCACAATTCTTTTTCTGAGGTCTAGCAGTCGGGGAAACAGGTCTTTTGCGAAATCAAATTTCTCATTTAGTACGTGGTCGAGAGTATCGGGTTCCAGAATATAGAAACCGGTGCTCACCAGCTTACTCTTTGCCTCGCTTGCAATGGGCTTTTCTTGGAATCCCGTTATGACATTGCCCTCATCGAGAACCGCAACGCCGTACAGCGACGGATCTTTCACCTCTGTTAGCACCACCGTAGCGCTAGCGCCGCTCTTTCCGTGAGCTCTGACCGCGTCGGATAAAGGAATCTCGCTAAGCGTGTCGGATTGAGCGACTAGGAATGTGTCATCTAGCAGATGTTCGACGAGCTTCAGGCTACCGGCGGTTCCAGATTGGAATTCGTCTGGTTTTATTGCATAAGTTATATGCTGCCCCAATTTCGAGCCGTCTCCCAGATAGTTCATGATCTGTTCTCTCATAGGCCCCACTACCATTACTATTTCGTCAAAGCCCTCTCTTTTGAGCTGGGAAAGGACATGGTAAATGGCCGGTTCCCTCGCGAGTGGGATCATTGGCTTTGGTCTTGTGAAAGTTAACGGCCTCAGTCTAGAACCTTCGCCCGCGGCAAGAATCACAGCTTTCATATCAAAATCACTCAATAAGACGTGGCTAACAGGCTAAAAACGCCATTTATTCATAATGAATCAAAGTAATAGAAGAATGATCAAGTAAAAAAGGGGCATCTAATTATTGTACATAGACTATTTTTTGAAAATCGATACGTTTGACTCGCTGAACAATACAAATGTAGACTTGGGTTAAAACAGATTGAAAAATGCGTGGATGCTTTCATTTGAATCCGCGGACGTTGCGCAATTGGGGGGACTCGGGCCCGCTGTGGCAACTCTTGCGAAAGCTGTTGCGAGCGAACTAGAGGTTTCCGTTTTCATGCCGAGTCACGGCAGGCATAGTGATCCGAAGATCAGAGAAAAATTAGGGCTGAACGAAATTCGCGGGTTATCGATCGAAGGTTCGAGGAGAGGAGTTGACCGGAATTTCTATTCCTACAAAATAGGGTTGGAGAAGGGAACTTTCTATAAAGTCAACTATTTCTTGGTAAAAGGTTTGGATGACGAAACTAGAAAATGGCTAGACGATCCTCAAATCTACGACGGGGAGCTGACGTTCCAGAAAATGGCGCTTTTTGCCCGAGCTTTGGAGGGCTACTTGAAACAAGTCGTGAGAGACAGCCCCCATGCAATACCTGATATCATTCACGCTCACGACTGGCATGCGGTGCCCGCTTCAGTTGCCCTAAAACAAATTGCAATTAGCAATCATGTGAACGTACCACTCGTCTACACAATCCATCTCCTGAGTGGGAAGGGGCTTCCGTGGCACTATATGTCCAACGAGTGGTGCGGGATAAAAGATGAACCGCATTACATCAGCGTTGACGGAACTAATAGGCTCGCCACCTACAGAGAAGTGTGGGACGACATGTCAGGCGGTATATTCGAAAGGTTTGGCGCGTTAGAATCGGATTTGATCACAACCGTTAGCAGGACATACCTAGAGTCCGACGTAATTCCATCTATCGGGCCTGGCGTAAAAGGGAAAAGCGGCTACATCTACAATGGTTGCGACTGGGACGAGGAGACAATTTCACAGGGCGTCAAAAGAGAACATGCGGCAATTTTGAACTCGATCGAATTCACCAGGTCGAATTTCAGAAAATATTTGCTGACTAGAGCGCTTGGTGAAATGCGCGCTCCCACGATCCTTGAGAGCGATGTCCGCATAGTCGTAGAGACCAGCTATTCATCCTTCGGGAACAAATCACTGGAGCCTTTCGCTGATGACGGGGAGCTCGTGCTTATGACGGGAAGACTAGATCCTCAAAAAGG
>JASHPO010000124.1 GCA_030038075.1 Nitrososphaerales archaeon
GAGTTTCACAAAATCGCATCAGGTTTCTCAGGTAGATGTCGGCAACCTGGCCTCCTTTCTTGTGGTAGGATTCGTACCAGCGCCGGAGGTCAGCGTTTAGTTCGAGGTACTTGTGCCACTTGTCGTTGAAGTGCCTCTTCTTCTTACCAACAGCATTTACTACTAGGGAGCTCTGCTCCGCTTGTGTCCTCATTCTCTATTTTCCTATTCCTTGTTTTTCTTTTAACACGGAAAAACAAGGATTCGGACTGTGTGACAGGAAGGAGGGGGTGGGATTCGAACCCACATGGTTGCGACGAGTTTCTTCTCGAATTCGCTTGCTGCTCCCATTGTTCTGCAGGCGAACGCGTAACCTCTCCGCCACCCCTCCGCGAGAAAGAAGCTTCA
The DNA here is from genome assembly GCA_030038075.1 of Nitrososphaerales archaeon. Lineage (GTDB taxonomy): Archaea > Thermoproteota > Nitrososphaeria > Nitrososphaerales > CADDZS01 > DATLTL01. The sequence continues at coordinate 388 of JASHPO010000124.1, forward strand.
AGGAATGAGGCTTTCAGTATTGCCTTTGATCTCACGCGATCAGCGCAAAAAGCACTATCGCGGAGACGAAGACTATTGAGATAGTGTTCAGCACCTTGATGAGAGAGTTGATCGCAGGTCCAGCAGTGTCCTTGAACGGGTCGCCGACAGTGTCTCCCATCACCGCCGCCTTGTGAACCTCAGAGCCTTTTCCTCCCAGATTTCCGAGCTCAATGTATTTTTTAGCGTTGTCCCAAGCCGCGCCTCCATTTGTCATCATGAATGCAAGGAAGACTCCGGATACCACGCTACCTATGAGTAGACCCCCGAGTGCGAGCGGCCCCAGCACAAACCCGACGACGAGCGGTGTGATGATTGCAAGCGAAGCAGGTTTTGCCAGTTCCCTGATGGCCGCCTGAGTACTGATGTCAACGCACTTTGCATAATCCGGCTTTGCGGTCCCTTCCATTATCCCCGGGATCTCTTTGAACTGCCTTCGAACCTCATTTACCATTTTGAACGCGGCCCTCTGGACTGCCTGAATCAAGAAACTGGAGAAGAAGAATGGAAGCAAACTTCCTATGAATAGCCCGACTATGACAAGAGGATCTGTCAGAACAAAAGTCAGAGTGCCGCCAGAAGTCAGGCCGTATTTTGCAAAGAGGTTGTGCAGGCCGATTTGCTTGTTTACCTCGTTCTGGAACGCCTCGAAGATCGACACCGCGGCGAGGGCGGCAGACATTATCGCGAACGCTTTGGTGGTCGCCTTTGTGGTGTTCCCCACAGCGTCTAGTTCGTCGGTAACCTCTCTAACTCCGCTTTCAAGCCCCGCCATTTCCACTATCCCGTTCGCGTTGTCTGTGATCGGACCGAAAGAGTCAATCGACATCACAATTCCCGTCAGCGAGAGCTCAGCCATCGTCGCGACCGCCGTGCTATAAACTCCGATCAGAGTGTTGCCTCCCGATCCCTCGTACCCCAGATAGTAGGAAATCAGTATCGCCACAACAAGAACCAAAGCAGAAGGCGCGGTGCTTTGAAGACCTGTGGAAAAACCTGCGAGAAAGTTAGTCGCCGGTCCCGTCTGGCTTGCCTCCGCGATTCCCTTCACAGGCGGATAGAGGTACGACGTGAAATAATCTGCGACCCGCTCGATTACCACCACCACTACCAAGCCGACCACGGCGCTACCGAGGAAGTAATAGCCTAGCTTGTTGCCTCCGAAGAGAGCGTTCGTGAACACAAGGTCAATAATGACCGCAATTACCGCCGCGATAATTAGGGCAGTATTGAGTGCTCCCAGCGGGTTTTTCTTGATCGACTTTCTGATGTAAAACCCGCCGACAATAGAGCCGATGATGCCAGCCGCGCCTAGAAGCAGTGGGTAGACGAGCAGCTGGTTTGACGATATTATAGCTACAAGGCCCGCGGGCGGCGCAGATGTAACGAGCGCGCCGAGTATCAACGCGGCAATCGCGGTCACAACAAAGGACTCGTAAATGTCCGCCCCCATTCCGGCGCAGTCGCCGACATTGTCCCCGACATTGTCAGCGATCACAGCGGGGTTGCGAGGATCGTCTTCCGGAATTCCAGCTTCGGTCTTCCCTACCAGGTCGGCGCCCACGTCCGCCGCTTTTGTGTAGATTCCTCCGGAAACCCTCATGAACATCGCAATCAGTGAGGCGCCAAAACCGAGGCCCGCCACGACCGCAGGCGTCGAAACGATTATCTTTGAAAACGCGAGATAAAAACCAGAGACCCCCAAAAGACCGAAACCCACGACCGCCATCCCCATGACGCCGCCGCCCCTGAACGCGAGAGTCAGAGCGCTTCCGAGCCCCTGCCTTGCGGCCTGGGCTGTTCGGGAGCTCGTCCTTACTGTTACAGCCATTCCAATGTAGCCCGCTGCCGCGGAAAGAGCGGCGCCGATTGCAAACCCTATGGCGGTGACTCCGCCCGTTTTCAGGGGCAGGTCTATGAACACGAAGATCAGAATCGCGATAATGACCGCTATCGGAGCAATTACTCTGTATTCCCTGCTAAGGAATGCGTCCGCGCCTTGCCTGACGGCCGTGGCAATGGAGACCATCTTTTCGTTCCCTTGGTTCTGGCTCCTCAGGTAGACGACCAAATACACCGCATAAAGGAGGGCAATTAAGGCGCCAACTATTCCGATTAGTCCGTAATTCAAAATGACATGCACCACTTCTGGGAGTTCCTAACGAAACGTGAGTGAAGCCTTCCGAGAAATTGGCATTATAAACCTTGCATTCTGTGGGCGATCAATTGCTAGTCCTGTGGGACAATCTCTGGATTAGAGCGGTCACCGCGAATGGAAGTAGTGTTGTCACTTCGCCGAAAACGGTGACCTGTCTAGCTTTTGTCGAAACCTTGCCCCACGAGATCGCTTCTCTGACCTGAGCTCCTGAAAGGCTCCCGTCGAGCTCGGTCGCACTCGTAATGTAAACCGCGTAATCGAGGCCGTCCCTGAACTGGTTCCACCAAAGAGTGTGGTGCTTTGATATACCCCCTCCAAGCATGAGGGCGCCGCTCTTTTTCGCGGAGTAGACCAGCTCCGAGAGAGACTGCTCGTCCTTCAGAAGATCGAGCTTGAAGTCTTTGTGCGTCTGATAAAACAGCCAGCACTGACTCCCCACAGCGCCATCGGTGACGCCTGGAACAAAGACCGGAATCTCATTTCTAGCAGCCCAATGCAAAATCGAGCCATCGTCTGAAATTGACTCGCCGAGCCTTTTGCACAGGAGTTGCGTTGTGGGCTCCCTTTCCCCGTCGGCGTACATTTTCGAGAGAACCTTTTGCACCTTTTCTTCGACTAGAGGCCCGTAATTGTCTATTGGAATCAGAACGTTGCCGAGCCTGTGGTACCCTTTTTTCTCCAGAGCTATATCGTCCATCGCAAACTCGCCGCCCGATAGATACGGCTCGTACGATCTTGCAACATCGTGATCGAGAGTACCACAAGTCGTAACAATAACGTCGCACAATTTTCGCTTGACCAGCTCCTTGATCACGCCTCTCGTGCCGGTCGAGATTATTGCTGCGGGAAACGAGAGAAATTTCAAGCAATCCCTGTCGCGGCACATCGCCTCTAGTGTGTCAACCGCGTCAGCAAAGTACCTGGCTTGAAAACCACCCGAATGTTTCATGCCAATTACGACATCGTTCACGCTGGATGTTTCGCCCAAGTGGATGTCTCGGATCGGAGGAAAATCTGATTGTTTTCCCTTTTTTTTGGCCCGAGGCAATTGAGAGTTTTTCACCTTTCATTACCGCATCTTTTATACTTGGTTCTTGGGATTCTTTCGGAAATCTCGCTTGGCTAACTACGACGAAACTTCCGACTCCCTGCTGAGGAAAGTTATCCAACCAAGACGAAGGGATTCGCACAAGGGAGACAACGGGGTCGTCTGCGTTGTTGGCGGAAGCAGAATCTTTCACGGAGCTGCTTATTTCGCGTCCGTTGCCGCGCTACGGGCTGGAGCCGACCTGGTTTACACAGCCGTTCCTAAACTGATCGCGGCACCAATAAGATCACTCAGCCCCGAACTGATAGTATTCCCGCTCGCCGATCAGAAACTCACAAGGGGCGCGGCAGACGCGCTTTTAAAATGGCTGCCGGAGGTTGACTCGCTCGTAATCGGTCCGGGCCTCGGAAGGCAGAATCTGGACGGCGCGAAGAAAATAATAAGCAAGGTTTGCCTTGAAAGAAAAATTAGGGCATCGCTTGACGCCGAGGCCCAGCATACGGATATCTACCCCATCATTAAGGGAAAGGACTGCGTGACGACTCCTCATCCCGGTGAATTTAAGAGAGCGTTTGGCGATGATGCCGGTAGCACGCTTGAAGAGAAAATTGCGTCAACTACAAAAAAAGCATCAGAATTCGGCGTAACGATTGTCCTCAAGGGCTTCGAGACCGTGATTACCGACGGCTCGTCAGTTTATGTCAACAAAACGGGCAGTCCCGCGATGACTTGCGGAGGCATCGGCGATACCTTGTCTGGAGTGCTCGGCTTTCTTTTGGCACAAGCGCGGGGCACAGATTTGAAATCCGTTGAATTGGCCGCCGCTGCGTCGTATGTCGTTGGGCTGGCAGGGAAAGCGGCGGCCGACCTGAGAGGATTTCACATTGTCGCTTCAGATATCATCGAGCAAATCCCGGTTGTCCTAAAATCATTCGACCGAGTTGTCTAAGCGCGGGGTTTCGCGCGAAACTTGACCAACGAAGAATTCGGTCTGAAGGATGACTGGTCTTCGATCCAGAAAACGCTGGAGGAAATCATTCCTGTCTACGACAAGACAAACCGCTACATCTCCTTCGGAACCGACCTGAAGCTTCGAAAGAGAGGTCTCGAGCTTTTGAAAGAGTCCGTGGGCAAGGAGGATTTCACGATCCTTGATCTCGGTTGCGGTACGGGCAGGATGGCAATGCAATCTCTTCAGATGCTTCACAAAGAAAAGGGCTCTATAGTTTTGCTTGACCCATTAAAACAAATGATGCGTATTGCAAAATCCAAGACAGGGCTCGACGGAGTTATAGCTGTTTTCGAGAACCTACCATTCAAGCCGGAGACTTTTGATTCGGCCGCTGCGGGATTTGCGATAAGGGACGCTCGCAATCTAAGAAGGGCACTCGAAGAAATCGACTCGCTGCTCAAAAGAAAGGGAAAACTTGTCATCGTTGACCTTTCAAAGCCGGATTCAAAATTCAAAACGACGCTAATCGGGTTTTACTGGAGGGCGCTGGCTCCTGCTATCGCATTCATTGCTGCTGGCTCACTTGGACTAGAGTTCGGCGCGTTGGCGAAGACCTTCCACAGATTGCCCAGAAATTCTGAATTCCTCAGGCTGGTCAAAGAGTCCGGATTTCATGTGACAAAGGCCGAGTTTTCCATGATGGGCGGAGCTTGCGTTCTTCTCCTGACAAAAGTCTAGGTCATGCGTCGGCCGATCTGTTCTCAAGTACTCCTTCTTTTTCGGCTCTTGTCGGTATTTTTCCCCTCAGTATAGAAGGAATGATCGAAAGAAGTACAAACCCCGCGCAGATGTAAAACAGCAGATGGAGTGCACTTACAAATTCCGTGGAAAAGGTCGGACTGGAAGCTAGGGTCGTAGTTCCCGAAAACAAGTCCTGAAGTACCGAACCGGGGATAACGAGTCCCAAAATCAAGAATGAAAACGCCCTGCTGAAGCTGTTGCCGACCATTAGCATAGTACTGTTCACCGCGGAGGCGACGCCCCTTCGATCGGGAGGGACTGCGCTCATGACGGAAGCACGATTTGGCGAACTGAAGAATCCTGAACCCGCTCCGATCAAAATTAGCGGAACGGCGAGCCAATCGAAGGTCGTCTTTGCCGCTATTCGGGCGATTACAAAGAATCCCACGGCGGTCAGCCCGAGACCAAAACTCGTGTAAAATCTGGTCCAGCCACGATCAGATAGCCACCCGCTTATAGGCCCGAAAACCGAGATTGAGATGGAGTTTGGCAGCATGAATATGCCAGCGGTTAGTGCACCGAGTTCCATCGTAGGTCCTTGCAGGTACGAAGTCATTACGAGAAGGAGGCATCCCCTCGCGAGCGATGTCAGAAAGGTAGCTAGAGTTCCTCCCGAGAAGGGTCGGATTTTGAATAGCGACAGCTGTAGCATCGGGTTCTCGGCACGCCTTTCGATCAAAATGAAAGAAATAAACATCGCAAGGCCAGTCCCGATGGACAGTGAGAGATATAAAAGACCCAACGATCCCAGCGCATAGAGCGAGATTCCAGCGAGCAAGATTGCGAGCGCGCCGGCAAATGTGATGTTGCCCATGACATCGATCTTCGTCCCTCTGTCCAGAGTTCCGAGTTCTTTGAGCTTGTAGTGAGACCAGAGAGTTCCAAAAATCCCGATCGGCACGTTCAGCCAGAAGATCGAACGCCAGCCCGTAAATGTTACAAGAAATCCTCCGAGAACCAATCCCGCAGCGGCGCCTGCTACTTGGTTCACTCTGTTGATTCCCAGAGCCTTTCCTCTCTCCTCAATTGGGAAAGTGTCAACGAGAATCGCGCCGCTGTTTGCCATTATGAAAGCGCCTCCTACACCCTGCACAATCCTAAAGCAGACAAGCTGCGTCCCGTCCTGGGATAGGCTACAAAGTGCGGAACCAACGGTGAAAATTATGAATCCCGCGTTGTACAGCTTGACTCTTCCGAACATATCCGCGAGTCTTCCAAAATTGACGAGCAGGCAACCGACTACGAGTTGATAGGCGAGCAGGACCCACAGAAGGTCGAAAACCGAGGCACCCCTCAGCTGTCGTCCGATCGTTGGAATTGCAATCACGACAATATTGATGTCAAGCGAAGCCATCAGAGTAGCTATTGTAGTGTTTGTAAGAACGACCCACTTGTATTCTGTCGTTAGCTAATACACCACCACTCTAGGAATCCAGATAGAGGAGAATGTCCGGAATACCGGATCTTGGTGGACAACAAAAAATAGTCCCATAAAGCTACAGCGGTTGAAGATTTCTCTACTTCATTGAAATCATTTTCTCGAGCACCTATAGATGTTAAACTAGCAGAGTCTTATTACTAGACTAGAGTGAACGTGCCATTTGTGCGGCCAGATAGCTTTCTTAATGCGATATAGGGTATCGGAAAAAGCCGAAACGAGCATCTTGGGTGGGAGTTGGCCGACTACTTGATTCCCCAGCCTAGATCTGAATACGACAATATCAGTTGAGAGGAATCCAATTGCCTCATTCCAAAACCATGACTTGCCCGTTTTCACCAAAGTTACAAATTCGGTATATAATCAGGCAGGGATATATTTCTCCATTGTTGGGCAACCCGACTGAATCGGGATAGGCCCGACGCTGAAAAAGTAGGAAATCAAGATGTTGTTCGGCAGTAAACCAAAAACTGTGACCGAGGATAGCCAGAGCCAGTACGCCGCGGTTAAATTAGGACTTCCAAAGGATTCCACTCTTGGAAACTTTTACGAATTCTTCGTCGTTGGGAGCAGGAAGAACGACGAGGAAGGTCCGGAGAAAATCCTTCAGGTACTCCAAGTTCACAAGGCCAAGCTACTCTCAATAAATTCCTTCCCAAAACCAGACGCACCATCGGATTTCGTATTTTCCTGCGTGATTGACGCGTCAAAGCTCGATTGCCAAATTGATCAATTACTGATCATGTTTAGAAAACTCCGCTTTGTCGAAAGAGCTGAGAAATCCAAGATGAATGGAAAGACCTTCAGCATATACCTGTTTCCACTGCTATTTGCGAATAACCAGAGATCCGTTGTATGCGACGCACAAAGCATTCTCTCCTTCGAGGCCTCTCTCGCAAGAAAGGGCCTTGATGAAAAGACAGTGTCAGACGTTCTTCTTGAACTGGGCCGAAGCCAGGGGGCTAGAATTTTCAGGGAATGCATTCTCAGCAAGCTAGTTCCTCCAGAGAAACAGAGAGATTACGTCCTAGATTCAATCAAGGGATATCTGATGGGCGCTGGATGGGGAATTTTTGCCGAAGGCTACGAGCAGGATTTTCAAACCGTCCACATGACAGACCCGCCAATCCTAGAAAACGGTGACACTGCTATCATTGGCGGAAGCTATCTCCGCGGCTTGATAGCGGGTTTCCTCGAATCGAAGGCGGGCGGCAATTCAAAGGTAGCTCTCATTCAAGAGAGATACACCAAGGAGAGACGTGTACTCACAATGCATTTCGCTAAAGAGAGCGTAGTCCTCGCAAACGAGGAATTCCAAAAGACCCAAGACCAACCTATCGGAATCGAAGAAGCGGTCGGCCCCGAACCAAAATCGCAATTGAGGGTGGAGGAGGAACTCGTCGAATCGGAGGGGGCTTCAAAAGCGGCTTTTGCGCCTTCCGGAAATTCCTCGATCACGAGCTCAAGTGCTCTCGAATCCAATCTAGGAAATCTAGAGATCGTGACAGAGATACTCACGGTAGCATCTACGGGAATTCCAAAGCTGAACTTGATGAACGCGGTGAAATTGACGCTCTCCAAGGCGAACGAGTATATCGAACGTTTGATGAAGGCAGGACTGCTGGAAGCGAAGAAGAATCCTTCCTCGGGGGTAATAACGTACTACACGACCGAGAAAGGTGCGGATTTTCAGCGTGTCCAAGAGAAACTGCAGTTCATGCTGAAAGAAGAATAGTACTTTCCGGCGGAAAGTACTATAATCTTTGTTCGAAAGCTAGAATCGTAAACTTTCGCTCAGTCTATCGGACCAATCGTAGGTAGCCGGGTCTAATCAACACTTGGTAAAATCTGGGCACTAAACTTTCTGCCCATTTTATAATTTAGAACGAACAACGCTGGAACTCCCAATCCAAGCGTCAATACCAAACCGAGAGGGAATTCAGGGACAGAACTTGTCGGCTGTGACTGCTGCAGTCCGATTACAGTCTCAGCCCAAGCGTAATTTGAATTCGATTGACTCATCGCAAAGGTAGAGTCAGTCGGTGAAGCCCCAGAAATGTAGGCACTTGTCCATGCATAATCCTGTGAGGAGTACGGTTCTGTTGAAGGGCTAATCGAAGCGAAACCAGCTGACGGAGCGGTAGTTGACCCCCCTAGGGCATACGAAACAGAGTTCTCTATGTAAAGTGTGAGAGCCGTCGAGGCGCTCGCAGTGCAGCCACAGGAAGACATGCCAGAATTTGCCGCAGAGGCCGTTCCAGTGAGCTCGGCACCGCTTACATCATACGCTCCAATTCCGATATTGTACGGACCTGAATTCTGACTAACTGTAATTGTTGTGAACGATGAAGAGGCGGTCGTCGTGTAAATAAAAGAGACTGAAAAGACGAAATTGCTGGGATCGCAAGTTGATGCTGAGGACTGCATCGCGTATGTATCCCCGGCAGTATCAGAGACCATCACTCCCGATGGCACCGAGGTGCAAAGAAAATCTGTTCCCTCCAAGCCAACAGTAACCACGACGACATCCCCAGGATTCACATTCGTTCCAAATGATGCCGAATAGGGATTGGTCGGCGCACTATTCTGATTCTGCTGTATCGCAGTTTGCACAACTGATGGGCCAGCTGCGAAAGACCTTATTGCAAAACCACTGGCCGAGGCCAGCAAAAAAAGCCCCAAGAGCAGAATGACTACCGTTCCGAGTTTTGGAAGTTTTGCTCCGGCCTTGGGGAAAAAGTTCATAATTCCGATATAAAGTGCTCGGTTTCAGGCCAATTAAGCCTTCTGAAGTTCAACTTCACGGATGTGAATTTCAAATTCACATCGTCATCGTATAATTTGAGCCTACTGAGCTATCAGAGTTCCCGTTATTGACTGACCGTTGGTAAAGTCAATAGTATAGGAGTATAGTTGACCCGAGATTACTGACTGCGCCACTCCAAATGGATAGTAAGTGAACGGCGTGACTGTTCCAGCATAAACCAAGTTAAATTGCGAAGGTATCCCTTGCACGAACCCTGCAAAAGATCCATTGACGATTTCCCAGGTTCCAACAGCGGTAATCGCGGACCCGGTCAGAACAAAACTTGATATTTTGCTCGAAGCGCCCGGATTGTTAAGATTAAAGGATATGTAGCTCGAGGTCTGTGAAGGATTTCCTAGAGTAGCGACCTCGGCACCACTGTATAGACTCGCATTTTCTAATAATATTGTTTTAACGTTAGAGCCAAAAAGCCCGAATGTGTACGCTCCAACCGCAAGCGCAAGAACTAGGGTGCTCGAAATTAACAGAATCGTAGCGACAACTGGGGTAACTCCTCGTCTGGAGTTCTTTCGCATTATCCGTGCCCTTAGACGATTTTCTCCCATGAGCAATGGCACAAGGAGAGTAACTAGGCCGTTGCTTATTTCCTAAACGGATTTCAAATTCTGTGAATTCGAAATAGTGAGATTGAATCTGGTTGCTGTCCACTTCAATGCGCTCAATTCGCGTCGCTTTCATTCATATATCGAACATGGATATACGGAATTTCGATAGGATATCTGGCGTTTCCAATTTTGGAAAAAACGAAAAAATGATCGTCTCCGTTTCTGGAGATTATCGATTTTTCATATGTATTCCCGAATCGATGAGAATCGTCTCAGAGGTTCAGTCAATGTCATTCAGTGTTCGGGAAAACGTCATCGGATTTTCACAGTTTCTGACGAAGAAGATGGATTGGCATTATTTTCGTTTCGCTATACTCGCTTCTGCAATGTATCTCTTCAACGCAATAGTGATCTCGATGTCACATGGAGCCTTGGGCTTTAACCCCTCTTCGATTGCTGGAGCGATAACGAGTCTTCCACTCTTAACTTTGGTCTATCTGACCGCCCTACTTGAGTTGATGAATGTGAAGATAATATCCGGTGCTGCGTTAAAGCGGATCAGAAAGATCAAGTTCTAAACCGCTTTTTCACGCTTGCTAATGACAAGAGTAGTTCACTTGGGTCACGGCAAGACTAGCAGACCAGATGAACGAGCCCTGATCTTCGAGTAATACTTTTTACTGTAATTCGAAATTTCTGGCGGGGATTATCATGACACTTGAAGCAGCGAATAACGCTTGGAAGAGTTCCGATCTCGACAATTTCTTCATAGAAAATGTTCAGGGTGGTCAGCCCTACGTTGCCGCGATGCATGATATTATGTTGAGACTCATAAGAGCAAATCAGTCTGAAAATGTCAATAACGCATTTTCTTTTCTAGATCTGGGATGCGGTAACGGTTTCCTCAGCAAATCCATCTTGAGAGGTTTTCCAGACGCCCACGGCACTCTTGTTGATTTCTCGGAACGTATGCTCGAAATCGCAACAAACACCTTGATGGGCCACAAAAATCTTCAATTCGTTCAGGCGGATTTGTCGGGAGAAGATTGGGTCGAAAAAGTGAAACCCGGTTTGTTTGACGCGGTTGTCGCTGGCTTTGCAATTCACAACTTCCGAACCACCGAGCAGAGTAAGCGTGAATTCAATGAACAGATATTTGGACTTCTAAGGTCCGGCGGCTTGTTTGTCAACCTCGAACTCGTCGGCGTGTCTTCGAGTTGGGTTAATTCGGTTTCTCGCGACCTTTCGGAAGATAGCATAACAGAATTTCACAAAAGCAAGGGTTCCCCGAAGAATGGGAAGCAAGTCATGCAGGAATATGCGCGGCTAGAGGGTTGGAAGACTGTCGATACTGCTCATTACCTGCCATCGCATAATAGTGTCAGCGATCAAATCGCATGGTTACGTGGCTCTGGGTTTCAAGATGTTGACTGCTGTTTCAGAGTCTTTGGAAGGGCGGTATTTTGCGCAAGGCGCCCCAATTCGTAGTTGCTCAGTGAGTGAAAACTTCTCAACTAAAGAGTTCGTGTTGACGCTCACTGAGATCACTACCAACCAAACAGCCCGTCTAGGTGGCAGCTATTCGCAGTTCGAATTTTCATCGGCGGAATGGGTTGTGGGAGCGACCGTGACATACAACGCCTGCACGATATCGGTGATGGCAGACTTTAATTCGGTGCAGTTTAGCAACGATTACGCAGCAGTGAGTGGACAGTCGTCGCCTCTGACGGCATGAGCACGAGATCCAAATCTAATTACGTACAACATCACTTACTTATGCGCAAACACTGACATAATAAAAGCAGAACCGACCCAACTTACTACTGCTGCGGACAATTTTTCAGTGATTTGGCAGAAAGGTGGAACATGCTAGTTGACGAAGTAGAATGGATTGATGGCGCCAGAGTTTTCTCTAGCCACTTTCAATGCATCTTAAGTTTCTGGCAATAACTTCTGTAATTTGGTGCTTTTTTTGATTATACATTTGAACATGAATATTAGCGTCGAGAATGTGATTTCAAGGTGAAATTTTGATGTCTTTGATCACGAATTTAACTGCAATCTGTTTGCAGTTTTCGTCCCCGCCAATCCTCTCTGCCGCCTCGGCAATCAGACACCAGCTACGATGAAGTCATTGAGGGTCATATGGCTAACTACATTTAAATGCGACATGTCTAGTAACATGTAACCGACATGGATCCGAATAAGAAAATTGTGCAAACAGAACTTGAGACAAACGAATACGAGGTACTGCTAAGCATAGCGAAGAAAAGGAACATGACAATCAAAGAGGCGGCAAGGGAAGCATTGCGATCTTGGAATGCATTAAACTCTGATCTTTCTGATGACCCTCTTTTCAAAATAAAACCAGTTCCCTTTAAGATAAAGATCAAATCGAGCGAGATCAAGAGTTTTCTCTACGCAAAGACTTACGGAAAGAAATCTAGAACTTCGTGACTGAATAGGGTCGAGATCGCCTTGATAGTCTTTGTCGACTCATCCGCGTTCAAAGCAAACTACGATTTGACCGACGACTATCACCAAAGGGCAGCTGAACTGATGCAAAAGGTAGCGGCGAGAAAATCTGATGTGACCTACTTCCTTACCACAGATTACGTGCTAGATGAGGCCCTGACTCTCACGCGTTTCGCTTCGAGCCACGACAAGGCGGTAGAATTGGCCGATGGCGCCAGAAACTCGAAATTTTTGCAAATAGTTTACTCTGACGAGAACCTCTTCACGGAGGCTCTCAAAATGTTCAGAAATCACTCGGACAAAGAGTGGAGTTTTACTGATTGCGTGTCATTTGTGACGATGAAGAAGCACATTGTGAAAACTGCTTTTACATTCAATGCTCATTTCAAGCAAGCAGGATTCGCTGTCATTCCCTGAACAAACAATTGGGGGATCGGAAATTCCTCAAATGGGCCTTGCAAAGGGAAAGGGATAACAAAACTGAGATCGAGCTCAATCCCTTTGTGGCTCCATTTGATGATTTCCTTGCCTAGAATCCTGTGCTAGTTCGGACTGGAAGGTGTGCAGAGGGTGTGATACGTGCATGGATATACATGTTCAATTGAACATGAATTGAACACGTCCGACCAGAAATACCTCCTTTTGGCCGGAATCTATTCGCTGATACGAAAACAAATGCCAAGTATTTGAATATTCAATTTCGGTACTTGTAAAGATTCGCAAATCCTCCCGACAGCCTAGCAAATGTCATCTCATACCGAATCAGTCGGATTTGGAACGTAGATCAGACCCGGGATTCCATTATTCGATAACGGTTGACAAAGAAAACGATCTCAAGGGCTACGTAGAATTGCTGACCGGGACGATTTCCTGAGAGAAGTAGCTCACAAAGCTAGTGAAGTTGCTCTGGGGAGGCCCGAATACAAAGTAGGTGCCATCTTTCAGCTCAACCACAATATTGTTCACATTATCACTGGCAACATAAGCAGTTGCCCCGTTGCTCAATGTGAAAACTCCCACATTGTAGTTACCCAGATTTGTTCCATACTGCTTGGAAATCGAGGCAAGCACACCATTTCCAAGAGTGTCAGCATATGCTTGTACAACTTCTGTCGAGAGAAAACTATTGGTACCACCGTCTGCAGCGCCAGCGCTTAGTGTGACTTTTCCCTGCTGGATTGTGATGGTTATTGGTGTAGGATTAGCGAAAAAGATCGAGACTCCAAAAGCTAGAAGAATAACAAAGACCAGACTCATCGTCCGAACATCCCTCAATCTGGGTTTAGATGCCCTGGGAACAAAGAGATAGGCAGCTATTCCCGCGCCTATTACCACAAAGACTATGATCAGTAAACCAAGTCCAAAGCCCGATCCCGAAACCGTGAAAGTCTCCATTCTTTCACAACAATAGTCTCCCTGCTCGCTCATTATATATGGCAGTTCACGAGTTCTGAAATTTAGCAGTAAATCCGCAATTCGTGAAAATGGTGAGTCGGCTTGATATTTCTACCAAAGTTCAACCCTCAGAATCACTATATGCTAGAAACGTAGCCTCATGGAAAATTGAAACTAAAGGGAGTCAACTACGATGCCGGAAGTATGATGCTTCTCAACTGGCGACCTCATTTTGATACCAAAAGTGTAACACGCGAAATCGAGATGATCAAAAATGATCTTCATTGCAACGCGATAAGAATCACCGGTCTCGACATCAATAGACTCATCGTATCCACTGAAATTGCTCTAAAGCAGGGTCTTGAAGTATGGCTATGTCCAACGATCTGGGATAAAAAGCAAGACCAAACACTAGCACACACCGTAAGAGTCGCTGAAGCAGCCGAAAAATTGCGTGGAGATTACCCCGAAAGTATCGTGTTTGTCGTCGGAGGAGAGCTCTCGCTTTTCATGAATGGCATACTCGAAGGCAGAAACGTGAATGAGAGAATGACGAAATTAATGACAAAATATGGGCGCCGGCAGAATAATACAGACAAACCGAACTATGCTGATGCTACCTCACGTCTAAAAGCCGCAGAGTTCAATGAGAGACTTCGAGAGTATTTGCAAAAGGCCACCACATCAATGAGGCAACTCTTTCGTGGAAAGATGACATACGCTTCTCTTTTGTGGGAATCTGTCGATTGGAGTCTTTTCGATTATGTATCAGTTGACCATTATCGTGCCGAGAGGATCAAGTCCCAATACGCGGAGATGCTAAGACCTTGTTTTGAATACGGCAAACCTGTTGTCGTGACGGAGTTCGGAGTCCGGACATATCAGGGAGCGGAAATCGATGGGGCGGGTCTGGGCGGAAACATAATTGATTCAAAGTCCCTGTTTTTTCACTCGTTGCCCGTGGTAGGAAGATTCATTCGACCTAAGCTAATTGGAGATTATATTCGAGATGAGGCACTGCAAGCTCGTGAGCTTCTTGACCAACTGAGTGTGCTTGACAAGGCTGGAGTTTACGGTGCTTTCGTCTCGAGCTTTGTCTCCCAGATCAACCCCTACAACGAAAGTCCAAGGTATGATCTGGACATGGCTAGCATGAGTCTGGTTAAGACTTATTCAAGGGGAAAGCACGGTCAAACTTATCCCGACATGACTTGGGAACCGAAAGAATCATTCAGGGTAGTCGCAGATTATTATGCAAAAAGCTAGGAAACCCATTTTCTAAAAGTCGTGATAACTCGAATCGAAGTCCACTAGAATGGTGGAGTGGGCTGGATCTTGATCTCATCCTGCACATGATTTACCTGTAGATTCGTGTTCAAATCCCCACACTTCGCTAGTACTCTACTCTTAGATTCCTTTGAAAACAGTGTACTTCTTTGCCAGCATCAAGTTACGAATCTGATACGGGTTGCAGGAGATGACCGTCGTATGCGCGACGTGTGATATGTGCGTGGATATACATGTTCAATTCACACAAATTGAACAGATACAATCGAAAATGCCTCTGTTAGTCGGAATGTATTCGCTGATACTAAAACAGATGCCAAGTATTTGAATTATCAACTTCGGTACTTGGTATGGCAAGCTCCAGTTCGTTGGTGCAGAAGCTAACGATGTTCTATATGGATCTAATTCGATGCAGGTGATTTAGGAGTTTAGAGTGATATATCCTGCATTGAAGAACGTGCAGTTCGTTAGGCTCGAAATTGGTCCAACACAGGCAGACCCACTGTTGGTGGTGTGTAGGCAATCCAAAGATAGCCGTCCTGTCCAGGGGCTTCCGCCGGAGCGGACGCGTTTATAGAGTCAAATGTGATTGTGATCGTCTGACCGGATTTCAGTTCACTGTTGGAAAGCGAGCTGGATGCTTGGAAATTAGCACCAATAGGACCACTGCTTTGACCGTAATTGTGTTCTAGCGTTACGGCAGGTGAGTAGGCGAATCCGACATTGTACATTGTGGTTCCAGTAATTTGCCCAAATCCATACACGGTCAGATCATTGGTGCTCGAGGAAAAGGTCGCGTCGTAATCGCAATTGCCCTTGAGGTATGAGGTACAGTATGCAGTACCATTACCATGTGATCCGCCCAATACATGGGATTTGTAGTTGTAAGCGAAGAAACCTCCAAACGCTAGGATGATTACAACTATGACAACAGCGGCTATCTTTATTCCTCTGTGACCCTTTTCAGAGCTGGCTGCGGTGGGACTGTGGGAGAAGACAGGTTGTTTGAACCGGACATATCGAATTTCGGCCTTTTATTGAGACATTAAATGGATTTCGCAATTGCCGTTGAGACTCCAAAAATTCCCATGACTTCTTTGTTTCCTTGTATGGGGCATTCTGGAGAGCAGTTTTCAGTTTCCTAAGCTCATCCAATTCACTCAAGTTCATTCATTAGAGATTTGAATTTTCATCATTTCTTACCTTACCTCCTCGTCTTTGCTTTCCATATTGAATTTGGGGCGTTTGTTGATTAAAGAGGACGACGGCCGGGAACCTTGATTAGATGCATGCAATTTGCGGTCTAACAAAATATGATCGTGCCGATGATTCTAGACAGGCTTGGTCTTGAAAGGGATATTCCATCAATGCAAGGAGCTCAAATCTTCCCATTTTATTAAAAGTCAAGACGTGTCTTCTGTGGATTAACAGAGAAACATCAATAAACGCGTCAATTTTTGTTCGGAAGAAGTAATGAAATCCACTGTCCCCCTCGGAAGAATTGTAATCGTTCTAGTTTGCGCAATAATGGCTCTGTCCCCGGCCCTAAGTTCGTTTGCCAATGCCCAAGCTGAGCAGAGCCTACCGCTCATCGCAAACGTTCCTGCAGGATTGTATGTTACAGGATTGGCTTACGATTCTGGCAAGGGCGAAGTATTTGTTGCAAACATGGGTGACATCGTAGTTCAGGGTACAGTTACTGTCATCTCTGACAGCAGCGACAAGGCAATTACAAATATCACGGTTGGAACCTCACCGGAGAGCGTAGCTTATGACTCCGGCAAGGGAGAGATTTTCGTGGGTAACTACGGTTCAAACACTGTGTCGGTTATCTCCGACGCCACCAATAAAGTGATAGCGAACATCTCTGTCGGCGAAGGCCCGATTGATCTAGTCTATGACTCGGGCAAGGGAGAAGTGTTCGTCTCCAATTTCAATTCGAATACAGTCTCGGTCATATCAGATAGTACGAACAGCGTGATTGAGACGATTAGCGTGGGCAGTGGACCCACTGGAATAGTTTACGATTCCGGAAAAAGCGAAATATTCGTGGCAGATGCAAGTTCGTGTCTCGGATATTGCCCAATCCCGTCCAAGATAGTCTCCGTGATTTCTGATAGTAGCAATTCAGTGGTTACGAACATCACGGTGGGAGAAACACCGACTTGGTTAGCATATGATTCAGGAAAGGGTGAGATCTTTGTTTCGACTGACATGGGCGCTGGTGTAGTCAACAATATCTCCGTGATCTCAGACAGCAATAATGCAGTTGTCAAGAATATGGTAGGAGTCGGAACACCCAGCGCTCTTGTTTACGATCCAAACAAAGGCGAGGTGTTCATGAGCTTCTATGCCAGCGACCAGCTTAGCGCAATCTCGGATAGCAGCAACACGATTGTCGCCAACTATACCACGTTTAAGGGGCCATACGGGTTAGCTTTCGACTCCGGAAAGAACGAGATACTCGTCAGCAACAACGAGCAAGGTGATGTTTCAATTTACTCGGACTCTCCAAGCAGTACCACTACTCCGACCGCTGTCTCATCAACCGCTGTAGTTTCAAGCTCTAGCTCGGCTAGGAGTAGCTCCATTTCGTTGTCTTGGAGCTATTTCGCAGTGATTGCGGTGAACGTCACAGTTTTTCTGGCTCTTTATGGAATATACACGACGAGAACTAGGAAAAGGTGAATGGTTCGGAAATGGTCGCAGATATCCGCCTGTTCGGTTACAAATCCTTGTAGCTTTGGAAAAATATTGCCAGACTAGTCCGTTGTCTTGTTCTGTAACCAAAGCAAGAATCACGAGGTCCGCTTTAAGAATAAGAGCTCACAGAGCATTGGACGATGGCGTCATCAAGGAAGACCTTGACATGTGGCAGGATCCATACACAATCAGGACTGAAATCCTTGAAATGAATGAAACTGCCGTGTTGTCGGGTTCAACAGAGGTTGACATTGAGGAATCGACAAAGTCGACGGAAAAATAACAGGCCTCGCAAGAAGCGTTCAGGTTAAGGCAAGGCCACTTGATCCTAATCACTTCCACTTGAGCACACAAAATGTATGCCGAGGGTGTGATTTGAACACACGACACTCCGGTCTTCAGCTTCACCAAGAGTTTTTGATCTCTTTCGGATGCTCTCCCAGGCTGAGCTACCTCGGCGCGTAAAGGCTTGAACCTTCTTTGGAACTCTCGATTTAAGAGTTGTTTGCGGGGAAAATCATAAACCGTGTGAACAACCGAGATGATGAGGACTTGCTCACAGTTCGCTCTAACGATTTTTCCGAAAAGCAACTAGCGGAAGTAGCCCTTGCTATACAAAATAGGTGGGAGGTTCCTACCTTCGTCAAAATGCACGAGGTCGTTGTCATTGACGAAGATATTGACGACCGTGCGCGCCAGGATCTCGCGAAACACTTCGAGACCGGACTCTTCACGGTCCTCGAGAATCTTGGGCTAGCGTGGGCTTTCAAAATCGAGAAGATGTCAAATGCAAAATTCAAGCTGAACCGGATTCCTGGATCGGTACTTCCGCGATGGATGACCGAAATCGAGGAACCTAGTGTGCTACCTGATGGCGTGTTTGAATGCCCTCACTGCGGAAAACGATTTCCCACCGATATTCAACTATCGCTGCATACGAAGCTTCACTACCTAGCCTGAACGCTTTTCCTTTAGCGCCCTAAAGGAAAGATCATAATTATCAGCGACGGCACGCTTTCTGCCTGAGCTCTCATAAGTCACACGGCAATCGACAGGCTGCTAAAGAAAATTCAAACAGACTAGTACATCTCATCTTCTTTTTTCTTCTTCGTGTCCTTGCCCCGTTCCTCCGGCTGCTTGTACTTCCAGTCGAGAATTTTGCCGACGTCTTCCTCGGTAGGAGTGGATATGAGCTTTGGCTCTTCTCCAGTCGTGAACAGTCCCCTTGGGCTCAGGTGGAGTCCCTTCTTCTCCGCCTTGATGTTCATTCCAATCGTGTGTCCCTTTGGTCCCGTCGCCCACATGAAGAGGACCCCCCAGTAATCCTTGTTCGTGCAGACAAACAGATTGACTTGGACTCCCCTATAGTGAAAGTTGCAGATCACGTCTCCGACCGATATGGGCTTGCCGCCTATTTCTTTGACTCTTTTATTCACTTCATCCTCCCACGCTAGCACGCTCTCGCCCTTAGGAATTACTGCAAAATCGAGGTCGTGAATGACGGGCTCTTTCCTCCGGAGACTGCCCGCGATTTCAACACGCTCGTAAAGATCTCTCGTCTTCTCAAGGAAATCGTGAGCAATTTCATTACCGATCTTCCAGTCGATGTTCTTTTTGAACGACAAGTCGCCTAAACCAGCTGCGAAAAAAGACACTTATCTGGAGTCTTGTCGTGCCTGATGCGAATTATGAAGGGCGCCCTTAGCTTCTTGTCGCGCGTGACCTCTTGGAACCTGACTTCTATCACCGATCCTTTCTTCACCCTTCTCGGGTCGATCTTTTCTATGAACGAGCCCACCTTGCCAATCTCTACGACTTCTCCCTTCTCATCGTAAACTCCCATGAGCCACGACCTTGGGACGCCAGTCTTCTTCATGTCGGGCGTCTGCTCGAAATCTATGACAAAGCAGTCGATGGTATCAAATCCCTTCAATTTGAGCCAAGAATTTGTCTGTCCGTACGTTGAGAGCGGATTTTTGCATATTACTCCCTCCTTGTTTTGAGCGATGAGCCCGTCCATCATCGACTGAATTTCCTCAACGGATTTCGCGTATGTGACCTCGGCTTCGAGACCAGTCCCTGACAGAATTTTGGAAAGAACTTCCTTTCTCTTTTCAAGGACCGAAGTCCTCAAGTCCCTGTCGTCTATTTCGAGCACATCGAAGATCCGAAGTCCGCTGCCGGACACGTATTCGCCGTCCAGTATCATCCTGTTGGGGGCATGTATAAACCCCGGAACGTTTGAAAAAACTTTGGGATTTGCCTTCGGCGTGAATACACTGCCGTGCTTGCTCGACACCACGAGTTTTTCCCCGCTCTTGAAGAGAAAAATGCGTATTCCATCTAACTTTTCCTCTACAATGCACGGCAGCGGGTTTTTCATGACCCACTCTGACAGGTTCATTTTTACTGCCTTCGCGTAATTGTCGAGCACGTAGCTGGACAGCGCGTCGCTCAACCTAACTTATCTTCCTCCCAGCAATACGAGGAGGGCGGATCTATTTGGATATTGAGACCTTTGGCTTTTTTCTCGCAACTGGCACCGGAGGAAGTTTTTCCTCTTCCTCTCTTTCCTGCAGAGCCCACGCGTCATCGAGCTTTAGTATGCCTTCGCTCAAGCCCATGAGAAGCCACAGGCGGCCGTCTTTTCTCTCGTACGGATAGATGACGCTGGTGTAATACTGATAGCCACGGCCCCAGGAGAAGAACGAAACTAGAGCTGTGTGTTTTTCAAGCAGGTATCTGGCTAGCTGTTGAATCCTCGAAGACCTCTCCTTGACCTTCTTGTCCGTATCGGGAGCCAGCTGGTAGACTTCTTTGAATTTGTATTCCGCGAGCCTGTCGAGTGATACATAGCCGTCAGGAGGAACTTCGATTCGAGTTGTTCGATCAAAAGGCTCGATATCTTCGCCCTCTTGCTTATCCACTACCTGGCTTGCTGGAATCTCGATCCATTTTCCTGAAATCTCAAGATCTTCCTTCAGGAACAACCGCTTCTCGATTCGAACCGAAACCTGATACTCTTTCTCGTACCTTACTTTTTCTTTCATTTCGTCGTGCGAGACCTCCTGGATGTCTAATCGCTCGCCGTTTGGTCCCACTTTGTATCGATACATTATCGGAACTTCTTTGCTCACCACTTCCTTTCCGGTTTCCTTGTCAACCTTAACAAATCGCACGGGTTGCAGATCGCCGTGAGCCTTGGCCGCTCTAAGATGATACTCCATCGCTCCCAGACCCAACGTAGGAACATCCAGACTGAGAACGCCGCGCCACGATGCCCTGGAAGAACCCGAACTGTCGGATTGTTTCTCGACTTCGGAAAAAATATCGTTCTGCATAATCCTAAACAATACTAATGGGCTCTTGGCCTAATTAAGCGTGGCCTTCCCGTTTACAGATAAAAGTTATGGTATTGAGATTCTTCCGCGCAAAAAGAACTATCAGGAGTCGAGACCGCCCAGACCGAGGCTTTGAGACTTTTTCCAATCTATCTTTCCGAGACCGGCAATCTCTCTGAACTGGTTTACGCTTTCCGGTGCAAAGCCGGCGAAGTGGTTGCTGACCAGCACGAAAGATTGTTTGACCGAAGGAAGAACACTGGCTAGGTTCTTCCACCATTCCTGCAAAAGTTTCGTCCGGTCAATCTGAATTCTGTCCAGTTTCTCAAGCTTTCCAAATTCTCCCATGAATCTCAAATAAGCGTAGTCCGCCGTAACTTCCTTTGGCATTCCCTTCACGTATTCGTTTACTGACCAGACAAAACACACGTCTTTCTTTCTCAGCAACCTGTAGGTATCTTCCCTGAACCAGCTCTTGTTGCGAAACTCCAATGCGAGGTGGATCTTGCTGTCAACGCTGTCAAGAAAATTCGAAACTGCGTTTAGATTCGAGTCGTCGCATTTCATAGACGGAGGTAACTGTGCAATGATAGCGGCAAGTTTGCCGTCAAGAATTTTGATCGTTTTTTCAAAATAATGGAGTTCCTTTTCAGTTCCTCGCAGTTTTAACTCGTGCGTGATTTTCTTCGGCATTTTCACAGTGAACAGAAAACCTTCCGGGGTCTTTTCCTTCCACTGCCTAACTGTTGTCGAGCTTGGCGTCCTGTAAAAAGTAGAATCCACCTCGACAATATCGAAGATGCGCGAATATACTGCGAGAAAATCAGAGGATTTGCTACCGGGCGGGTAAAAAGTGCCCGTCCAATCCTGGTACGTCCAGCTTATGCAACCCGTCCTGATGTCCAAGTTTTCACTCTACCTGGGGAAATACTTCAGTATTGTGGATGAGATTATCAATGAGATTGAGTTGAGAATCAAATTTTTGAATTGTTATGGCTACAGTAACCCTTTAATAAGTTTACAAATTGCTAAACGTGTCGAATGAATCTAAAATCTGTATTCCACGATTACCGAGTTCCCCTGATAATTTTCGTGCTCGCTGTATCTGCAATTTTTCCTCTGTTGATATCTCCAACCGCGGTTTACGCCGCTTCTGGTACAAGCTGCCCCTCTAACGAGATTTTCACGCAGCCTGTTACTGGAGGACCGCCAAACACGCTTGCCTACGACGAAGTGCATAGTGCTTCTTCCGCGAACTTTGCTGCTAGGCAGTGGCTGAGGCCAGGTCCCCTGCAGGCAGTGAACGGAACTGTGTACTATTTTGACAGCGTTGCTGACCTTGTAACCTCAAACGCAAACTTTACGCAGTGGACTTATTATATCAATCCGGACAGGTACTGGTCAAACGGTCAGCAGATAACCGCGGAAGATTTTGTAAACACATACTCATCGGCCTTTGCCTTCAACCCGTCGATCGACGCAGAAAATCTTCGCTTTGAAGTAACTAGCGTCGTCGCATTGAATTCCAGCACCGTCGTATTCAATCTGAACCAGTCGGATTCCCAGTTCCCCGTCGAGCTAAACTCGAACAACGAATCACCGCCGATGCCTGCGAGCTTTGTGTCTCAAGGTCCGTCCTTCACGGGCTTTGGAATTACCGAAGTTACTGATGGGCCCTTCTATGCTGTAAACTATACAGCCGGTGCAACTCAAGCAGTGATGTACAGGAACCCGTACTTCTCACCGACTCCGGGAATTTGCGAATACATTTTTGATTGGGTGAACGCCGATTCCGATGTTCCGCCTCTGCTTTTGGGCAATTCAGCGAGCTACGCAATAGTTGACAACAGCGGCGCAAATTCGCTTTTGAGCGATTCGAATTTGAAATTGATAACATTCCCGGCAATCTCCGAGATCACTATCAGCTGGGACCTTGAAGTCTATCCGTACAACATGACTCAATTCAGACAGGCGATTGCCTACGCGATAAATCAGAACGACATTGTGTCGGAAGGCTTTGGCGGATACGGGCAGGTCGCGTCAGCTTCGGAAGGATTGACGCCGCCGCAGAGTGTGTGGTTCGATTCCAACCAGATCAACTACTCTTACAACCCCACCCAGTCCCTCAGTCTGCTACACTCTATTGGATTTACCGGAGGCACCAATGGAGCGACGTTGAAGTTTGCTAACGGCACCGCGGTTACTTTGACGCTTTGGGTTGCAAACGACCAGACTGGCGGTGTCATAGCTGGAACGATAGTGCAGCAGGAGCTGTCCGACATTGGAATAACGGTCAACACACAAGTCGTGGCGAAGAGCACGATGATAGGATATTCGTACGCAAATACGTTCAACATCGATCATGAAATGCTCTTGGAAGTGAACGAAGCAGGAGCTCCGGGAGTCGCTTACGATGATGCCTTGCCAGCTTGGACCGAGGGCTACGTCAACTTCCTAGCCGAACCGACTTGGTTGCCGGTCGGTGCCCCAACCCAGGACTACAATGGAAACCTTTCGGCAATGAAGCTGACGGACAGCCCGACCCAGATCCGCCAGGACATTGACAACATCCAGACACTAGATTCAGAGTATCTGCCAGTGCTAATGCTCTCGTGGCCCGATTTTGTCCTCGCTTATGACGCCGCCGCATTCACAATCCCAGGAGTGTTGTCACCGCAGCAGGCGACGGAGAGTCCAACTGTGTTTGCAGAGATTGCTCCGACATCTGCCACCACGGCAACATCAGCAACTACGCCCACTATCTCCACAACGACCACTCCAACTACAGTCTCGACAACTACAACTACTCCAGTGACTACAACTACGAGCAGCAGCACCATTGCTATCAACCCGTCCTACGTGCTCGTGATATCTACTGTCACGATAATTTTGGTAGGACTGTCACTTGGCTTTGTGACTGTGCGTAGAAAATCCGAAAGGAACAGAGCCGAGACAGCCGGGATCTAAAGTCTCCGGCGACCTTGTTTTCTTCCTTTTCTGGCTCGTCACGAGCGAGTAGGGCATTTCATGCAGGATTCGAGAGAGCTTTTCAGCCCTTTCCCTGTCTCGGCGAGAGACTCTCTCTCGTGAAAGACAGTAATAGTGGCTTGTGGATGTACAGCCACGCCGGCAGTTTCAGTTGAGTCAACAAGGCGTTAACCTGAAGGTACTCGAGGCCTACACTCGAGATGTAGGCAGGGGCGTCGTCCGGATAGATTACGATGCCATGGACTCGCTCGACGCCTCGACCGGAGACGTGGTCGAGATAAAGGGAAAACGAACAACCGTCGGCAAATGTCTTCCGCTTTATCCCTCCGACGAGGGAAGAGGAGTAATCCGGATCGATGGTTTGATCAGAAACAATTCCGGCGTTGCTATAGGAGATACGGTCGCGATAAAGAAGATCAAAGCCCCGCCGGCAGAAAAAGTCGTGGTTGCACCTTTGGAAGCAATCCCGCCGATCGATGAGAGGTACCTCGCTGATTCGCTCGAAAGTGTTCCCGTCACAAAGGGAGACAACCTGATGATTCCGTATTTCGGTGGTCGTTTAACATTCCAAGTGTTAGGAGTCAGTCCCGTCGCTGAAGCAGTTCTGATCACCCAGCGCACTATATTTTCCATATCCGAGAAGGGCGAAACGTCGAGGGGCGTTCCGCAGGTCGCATACGAAGATATAGGAGGCCTCCAGGACGAAATCCAGAAGGTCCGTGAAATGATCGAGCTGCCGCTGAGGCATCCGGAAATCTTTGAAAAATTAGGCGTTGAAGCTCCCAAAGGAGTGCTTCTCTACGGCCCTCCTGGAACGGGAAAGACCTTGCTCGCGAAGGCAGTCGCAAACGAGAGCAACGCGCACTTTATCTCGATCTCCGGCCCCGAGATAATGAGCAAGTTCTACGGAGAGAGCGAGGCGCGCCTCAGGGAGATTTTCAAGGAAGCCAGAGAAAAATCCCCGACGATTGTGTTCATAGACGAAATCGACAGCATCGCCCCAAAAAGGGAAGAGGTAACCGGAGAAGTGGAACGCAGAGTAGTCTCACAGATGCTTTCGCTCATGGACGGACTCGAAGCGCGAGGGAAGGTTATAGTCATCGCGGCGACAAACAGGCCGAACGCCATAGACCCTGCGCTCAGAAGGCCGGGAAGATTCGACAGAGAAATTGAGATCAAGGTTCCCAGCAAGAAGGGACGGTTTGAGATACTCCAGATCCATACGAGACACATGCCCCTTACGGAGGAAGTCGATCTCGAAAGACTCTCTTCTGCCGCTCACGGTTTTGTTGGAGCTGATCTTGAAGGGCTTTGCAAGGAGGCTGCAATGAAAACGCTCAGGCGCGTGCTGCCGGAGCTCAAACTTCAGGAGGACAAGCTGACGCCGGAATTCCTGAATAAGCTTCAGGTCACAAACGACGACTTTCAGCTTGCATTCAAGGACATCACACCGTCCGCCATGAGGGAAGTCTACATCGAAACTCCTGACATTCGATGGACAGACATCGGAGGGCTCGAAGGGGTCAAGAAGGAGCTGCAGGAGGCTGTCGAGTGGCCGCTAAAGTATCCCGACCTTTACAGCGCTATCGGCTATTGCATGCCGAAGGGGATACTACTGTTCGGTCCCTCCGGCACCGGAAAGACCTTGCTCGCAAAATCGGTAGCCACGGAGAGCGAAGCCAATTTCATCAGCATACGGGGACCGGAACTTCTTTCAAAATGGGTCGGCGAGTCAGAAAGGGGCGTGAGGGAAGTCTTCAGGCGGGCGAGGCAAGCTTCACCATGCATAATTTTCTTCGATGAAATCGATGCTCTCGCCCCTCTCAGAGGTTTGGGAGGAGACGGCATGGTCACGGAAAGGGTGGTGAGTCAGCTCCTAACGGAGCTGGACGGGATCCAATCGCTGTCGGGTGTTGTCGTGCTTGCCGCCACAAACAGGATGGACATGGTTGACCCCGCGCTGCTTAGAGCGGGGCGATTTGACAAGATTCTCTACATCCCACAACCTGACATGGACGCCAGAAGACAGATTCTTACAATTCAGACAAAAGGGAAGCGCATCGCTAAAGACTTGGATTTGGACAGGGCTGCGGAAATAACGGACGGATTCAGCGGCGCCGACATTACCGCGGTGGTCAATACCGCTGTCTCGCTCGTGCTACAGGAGTATCTGGCCGCGCATCCGAAACCCGAGGACGCAAAGCAACATTCCTCCGAACCGACCGTGACCATGAAGCATTTCGAGGATGCGATACGCAAAGTCAAGAGTTCGAGAGAAGGCAAGCCGGTGGAGCGGCTCGCGGTTTCCCACTACAGGTAGTCAGGAATGGAAAGGACAGCGTCTAGCGGTTCGATAAGAAAGCATAAAGGCAATTACAATCATGTTTAACGTGGAACACGCGATGAGACTGGAACTAAACCAACGAATTTGTGGATCTGATAGCTAGAAATTGTCCGAATACGAGGCAGAGGAACAGAAACTGAGAAAGCTTTACGATCAAGCTCGCGTTCAGGGCGACAAGAAAAAGAAAAAGGAATACAAGGAAATGATCGTCGAACTAAACCGACGACGAAAGCAAGAGCTTCGTGCCAGCCGAAGAGAATGAAATCTTCTATCAACAACGTTTTCTAAAAACTATTTCTGGCATTGTCTAACTTTGTGCGCCTGAAATTTTCAGCTGGATCAACACAATTTTTATCCTTGCAAAAAAGGGTACCGTTACCTCTTCGGTTGATTTGAGCATCATAATCTTTCGTCATCAACCGATAAGGTAACAGTACCAGAAATAGACCCCCTTTTGAACGTGCGATATTTTTGACCCCTGACTGTTCCTCTCAGCACCGAAGTGACGCGGTTGTCCCAGTAGTAATGATCGTTCAGAGGTCTCGGTTTCAGTAGCCACGAAACTTCTACTTAGAAATGATATTCGCTTGTTTCTGTAATCATCCAAAACATCTTATTGTATAGTTCCGCCCGCAGGACACTCTTGTTATGGAACCATCGATAAGTGACAAAGAGTTCAAGCAGAGGATCGACAAAACAAGGAAGAAAATGAAATCGGAAGGAATAGGCTGCCTTTTGGTCTTCTCCTCGTATCCCGAGAGGGAGGGTCATATTGAATATTTGACAAACTACCACGG
>JASHPO010000015.1 GCA_030038075.1 Nitrososphaerales archaeon
CCCTATTCTCTTGTTTCGTGGACCGCTTCGGCAGGTCTTACGATTTCCAATCCGTCCTCTTCATCGACCACATTGCTGGTCGGAGGTTCGGGAACGGTGACGGCAAACTTTGGGTTAATGTCGATTAGTTTGAATGCTCCGGCAAGCACTATCACCCAGGGCTCGTCGATCAAAATAGGCGGCGAGACGAAAGGTGAAGGGAGCGCGGCTATCACGGTGTCGGGACTGCCCAGCGGCGCTACTGTAACTTTGCCGGATGGTCCGCTTTCGCTGAGTTTATCCGGCACTCCTTTTGCCCTGACCATCGCGACTACATACACGACGCAGAGCGGCACATTCATACTGACAGTTACGTCCAGCGTTGCGGGAACGGGAAACGTTTCGGCAGAGTACACTCTCTCGATCAGAGAGGCGGTTCCGCTGACTCTCGACTACTCGGTTGAAGGGGCGGGTTCAGGATATTCTGCGCCAACACTGTCATACGTTTACAACGGCACATCCTCACACGTTTCGCTGGGTACGAGCCCGGGAGTTATATACGTCGATCAAAACACCTTGTGGAATGTGAGCGACACACTTTCCGGCTCGACGTCGACCGAGAGATGGGAGACAAACCAGAGCGCTTCGGGGAGCGCGGTCTCGGCCGCGACAATCGATTTTGTGTTCTATCACCAGTTCCTTGTGACTTTCAGCTATTCAGTCTCGGGCGGAGGCAGCGGATATCTGGGCCCTGCAGTAAGCGCTTTACAATTTGGATCCAAGCTCTCTCCAACTCTGGGGGAGCAGGTCTGGGTTGACGCAGGTTCGCAGTACTCATACGCAAATCCACTGTCGGGAAGCACGTCGTCGGAGAGGTGGGAGGCGAACAATTCGTCCAGTCAAATTTTGTCCTCAGGGACGGTATCGCCCACGTACTTCAACCAGTACTACGTCATGTTGCTGGCTAATGCTCCGGCAGGCGGGACTCTAGGCCCTTCGAGCGAGTGGGCCAACTCAGGAAGCAGCGTTTCGATATCTAACTTGGCGTCTTCGGGGTGGCAGTTCGAGTTCTGGACTGGTTCGGGCTCGGGTTCGTACAGCGGCAGCGCTGGCACGACGACGGTAAGTGTGCTGGCGCCAATTACCGAGAACGCGACGTTCTACCCGGGTCTCACGATAAGCACCACGGCCAGAGGTTCCGTATCTTACTCGTACGGTAATTCCAGCATATTGAAGACGACAGGACCGGTCGTGGTATACGTTCCCATAGGAACCAGCGTGACGCTTGGCGCGAGCCCGTCGTCAATTTTCTACAAGCTAAACTCATGGACAGGCGCTGCCTCTGGAAATTCAGCGCACACGTCAGTCTCGGTAATCTCTCCGTCTACTGTCGCCGCGCAATTCGGGTACAACCTGGACGCTCTTGGCGGGATCATTGGAGTGGTGGGTGCTGCAATATTGTGCACGGTCGCGCTCATTGTTGCACGCAGACCAAAGAGGAGCTACGCTGACTGACTCGCCCCGCAACTGGGGCAATAAATCACGTCGCTCGGCAAGCTCGCGCCGCACTTTGCACAGAACCTTCCCGTTTGCGTTGAAGGAGCGGCTGTTTGTGTAGAACCGCCTGCTTGTGTCGAAGGGCCTGCCGGCGGCATCGTTACATGAGGAGTTTCGTCGGCCTTGATCGAGAAGAATGCCACAACGAAAAGTATCTGCGCCACGAAGAGCAGGACAAATCCGACGGCTATGATGACCAGCGCGGCACCGATCAGGTAAACAAGCGCGGCCGTCCTAAAAGTGGAGACGTTGAGTCTAGTCGCGATGATCTCGTAACTCTTCCTCTGGAAATACGCGGCCACGATAAACATGATCCAGACTATGACTAGAGCGATGATTATCCCGGCTATCAGTCCTCCAATGTGCGCAGGATGAGCGGTGCTCCCAACGGCAAGTCTTCTCAATCCCACATAGCGAAGAAGCGTCCCGAGCACAACGACGCCGCCCACAGCGACGCCGATAATTGCAAGTACTATCGCGACCAGAATGTTGGAGAATATGGAACGATCTTTGAGCGCGTCGGAGATGTACTTGACGGCAATCAAGGTAAGGATCAGACCAATAATTGCTAGGGCGGAGCCTGCGAGAGGAATCACCGAAAGCAGGACCAGTATCGAGCCGATTTCGCCTAGCGTTTTCGCCTCTGAAATCGAGCCCATTGTGATGATTCGGGGGAATGCAATAGCTATTTATTTATTGAGTGTGTTAGATGAAGAAACTCACAAACAAATATGCCGAGACCAACTTGGGACGAGTACTTCATTGAACTCTCTAGGACAGTCGCCTCCAGATCGACGTGTGATCGTGGTAGAAGCGGCTGCGTGATAGTGAAGGAAAAACACATCCTCTGCACCGGCTACGTCGGGTCGCCGCCGGGAATGCCGCACTGCGATGAAGTCGGCCACCTCTTGAGAAAAGTGATTGACGAGGACGGTCAGACGAGACAGCACTGCATGCGAACGATCCATGCGGAGCAAAACGCTATAATCCAGGCGGCAAAGTTCGGCGTATCGCTCGGAGATTCGGTTATCTACTGCAAGATGGAGCCGTGCAGGAGCTGCGCAATGAGCATCGTCGCGGCGGGTATCAAAAAAGTCGTGTGCGAAAAGCACTACCACGCCTCGGATGATACGAAAGAAATCTTTGCAAAGTGCGGCGTGGAGCTTGTCGTGTTAAAGGACGAGGTAGAGACTTACGAGAACATGTAGCTACTCTGAAATCGTAAAGTTAACTTCGAGCTGCCGGCCGGATAGCCCGTTCCCGCCGACCTGCGGGAAGACAATGAGAGTATAGACCTGGCCCAGCGCCAGTTCGGTGGTCGGAACCTGTGTGGTGTCTGTCTCGTTGTAGCCTGGAGTAACGACCTGCAACCTCAAGAGCTCCGTGGTAACTTCGGACCAGATGACCGTGCCGTTTGCTTCTTCTATCTGGGCCAGCACCACAGGCGCGCCGAAGGTGTACGTTGCGTTCGAATCTCCCAGATAAGTCAAATTCGCAACCACGTTAATCGAACCATGTCCCTGCGTTTCTGCTACGAAAAACTGCCATTCGCCACCCGTTGCAACCGCTTGGATTGGCGCGACCATCATCGTGGCGTTGTTCTGGGTGCTTGCCGGAGTAAGAGCGAGATAGGTTCCGAATATAGCCACAATGGCAATAATCGGAATGAATGATAATCCCTTGATGTTCATCGCGGGCAAGTAAGACGCAAATCGGATATTTTAGCTAGCAGATTTTTGGGTCGTGCTCTCATGTTCAGAACAGTTGAAACAGCTGTAGCGTATCAGCAAGCAACCGTATTCAGTGTCTCTAACTGATTTTCATGGCGAACTAGCCTGAGCGTCGTAAGAATCAGCAGGACGAAAGAGAGAATGCCCAGCGAAGCTAGGAAAACTTTGCCCGCGGTCAAACCGCTGACAACGCTGCCGCCAGGAGCGACCCTGTACGGAGTGAGGATGCTCATGATGTGCACGAGGTAACCGCCTATCCATGGAGACACTGGCAGTAAGTAGTACGGCAGTAAAGAGTCTGTCATGCTCGACACCAAGACAACAAGGCTCAGAATCCAGTACGACTTTTTGATGATGGAATCTCTCAGCGACAGGATCGAGGCAAAGGGTAGAATCCATATGAAAAAATTCTCGCCAACGAACCTGTAAAACAAGAGGAGCGAAGTAATCGGGAGAAGGAATGCCAGTGTGTAATGGGACAGGTCCTGTCTGGAGTGCTTCCATATCCATACGTAAGAGACAGCGATGGCTGCCACAGCAAGTACCGACGACACCAAACTTTGGTTGAAATTTGAGTAGAACAGCGTCAGTGTCGTCCAGAAAGATAGCCCCGAGGTGTGCGGCGCAGGCGCGGAAGATACTCCCACTATTTTGACTAGTCCGGGGACCGACTCAGCAACAAACGGGGAGAAGATGACGAGAGCGGACAAACCTCCGTAGAGAATGACTTTGCGCAGTCCCAGTCCGTATCTAAACGCGAGAATAAGAAGTGGAAGAATCAATACGACGGCGTAGTATTTCAGCGCAATTGCGATGACGATCGCAACCATCGCGAAATCGAATTTCTTCTCCAGAGCAAGGTACAGGGCGAGGACCGTGAACAATGCGGGAAGAGTGTCAAACGTTCCCCATGCAGAAGAAATCCAGATAGTCAGCGGGTTTAGAAACCACATGGCCGAAACCAAGACAGCGTATCTCTCCCCGCCGAAATGTTTCAGAACCAGCCTGTAGAGGATCCATGCGACGAGAGTATCTGAAGCAATAAGAGGCAATTTTACGAGTAAGTCGAACAATATGCCGGGAACAATCGGAATGTTCCACGGGGCCCCCGGATTCAAAATGGGATTGAGAGAAGACATCTGCAGGGTGTACGTCGGGATGAACGTGCCCAAGAAATTGAACAGCGCCGTTGCTGGAAACGCGAAAAGAAAGAACGAGTACGAGTAGGGAACGAGAAACGTCCATACGGACTGCTTACCCGAGAGAAGAAATTCGCCGTACTTGTACCACGAATAAACGTCGAAAGGATGTGCGAAGAATGGAGCTATCGCCAGCCTGATAGCAAGACCGACAATCAGGACAGTCCGCAGTCTCAACGCTCGCTCGGTTCACATCACCAAAGAGATTTGGATATAAGTTGTAACTGACTTACCATCGAAGCAGCGGCGCGTACTGCTCGTGTTCACTGCGGTAATTGTCCTGGTACCAGTGCTTTATTCGTAGCCTGTAGCCGATTCCCAAAATATCGAGGAGCATCCTCATAATGTGTCGTAGACTGAAACCTGAGGTCAGTGTGACGGTGGCGGGCAGTTCGGCTATATTGCAGTTGCAGACCTTCTTCCCCACTACGAGAAGCTCAACGTCAAACGCGTAATGCTTTACCGAAATTAGTGGCAGTATCTCTGCGAGAGCCGAACGACGGAAAACCTTGAAGCCCGCCTGCGTGTCGTTGATCGGCAGCGAAAGTAAAATGCGCACCAGCGAGTTGAAACCAATGCTCAAGAACTCGCGCATGACGCTCGCATTCACCCTCGCGCCGGGAACGCGCTTTGAGGCAATCGCAATGTCAGCATGGTTCAGCGCGTTGATGTATCGCTCCAGGTCGTCTGGAAAGGCCTGGGCGTCGCCGTCGGCAAAGATAATCGTGTCGCCTCTGGCAAACCCGAATGCGAAAATCTGCGCGGCTCCCTTTCCAGAATTTACTGGGTAACCAACGACGACAATGCGCTCATCCTTGATCGTTTTTAGGGCGCTAAGAGTATCATCCGTAGAGCCGTCGTCCACCACGATGATTTCAAAACTAGAAAATAGAAGCGAATCAAACATTTTGACGGCCTTCTGAATCGCGCCAACTACTTTGGGGCCTTCGTTGTAGACCGGCATGACTATCGAGACGACTGGAACGCTTAGGGTTGCTTGGATGGAAGGTTCGAGAACAGTTGGCCTTGTGCTGGCCTGCAAGGCTGACGCTGACAAAGGAAAGTATCCTTCGTGCGATTGTTACTAGGGAAATTTATTAAACATTGTCTAGCGCGGGTCTGGATTTCGTGAGATTGAGCGGCACCGTCTCAATAATGCAGTGAGACGAATGGTTTTCTCGTGTGAGCTCGATTTTCGTTATCATCGGCAATCGAATTTAACGCATAAATAGATTCAAACGGAGTCCGAGGTGAGCCTTCACAATGGTGCAAATTTTTCTAGACACGGCATCGCTCAAAGAGATTGAAGATATTTCGACTTGGGGCATAATTGACGGTGTCACGACGAACCAGAAGATCTTCCTTGCCGAGGGCGGCGTCGATTTCAAAAAGCGCGTTCTCGACATTTGCAATGTGATCGACGGTCCCATCAGTGTCGAGACGACGCAGACCAGCGTGAGCGAGCTTTTAGACGAAGCTAGGGAGTACGCCTCCTGGCACAAGAACATCGTGGTCAAGGTCGCGATGTACGGAAACGGGAACGGCCTGAAGGTCGTTAGTCAGCTTGCGAGGGAAGGCATCAAGACGAACATGACGGTGATGATGACGTTCAACCAGCTCGTGCTAGCCACAAAGGCCGGCGCCACCTTTGTCTCGCTGTTCTACAACAGGTCCAAAGAAGCAGGAGAGAACGCCGACCAGATAATCAAGAACTACGTTTCGCTCGCGAGGGAGAACGGCTACAAATCCAGGCTCATCGTGGGAAGCATCCGCACGCCCGAGGACGTTGCCACGGCAATTTCCGCCGGGGCGCACATTTTGACGATCCCTACAAAGATACTGGCACAGATGCCGTTCAGCAAGAGGACTGAGGAGACTATAGCCGAATTCGACAAGGCCTGGCAGGATTTTCTCTCGCTGCGAAAAGCCGAAGCAAAACCTCCGGTAACGCGCTAGCGCCTGAGCGTGATTTCTGCTTCTTCGAGGAGGCGGAGGAGCGCCTTGACCTCGTCCTTCATCTCCCTCTGAAGCTCTTCCTTTTCCTCGCCGTCGTATCTAGCGATGAGGTTCGGAGTGAGCCTTCTCACGAGTTCGAAGATTTGCTCGTACTTTGCGTGGGAGAGCGACAGGAAATTCTCGTTGCTCAAGCTCGCCACGACGTCTTCTATGGAAATTACGCCGAGAATCTTTTTTCCCGAGAGAACAACTAGGCGGTCGACTCTTTTCTCGATCATCTTTCGTAACGCGTCCGTTGCAGTACTCGTCGCTTCGATCGAGATCGGCCTCGCATGCATGATCTCTTCGACCTTTGTCTTTTTGGGATCCTTGCCCAGAATGATCAGATTGTGGATGAAATCGTAGCGGGTTACAATTCCTAAAACGTCGGAGCGCGAAATTACTATCGTGCAGCCTACCTTGCGGTTTTCCATTTTCACTGCGGCGTCGTGGGCGCTTTCGCTCGGGCTACTCGCAACAAGTTCCCGAAAGTTGTACTCTTGAAGTGTGCGCAAATTGTCCGGTGTCTAAAAGGCAATTCCGTATTTATATGTACCCAGAATTAGAATTGCTAAAGCGCGGCTTCCGATATTCCAAGTGATCGCTTTCGAATTTTTCCTCTCAGATCTATTTTCAACTAAACTTAACTACAAGAAAGACCACAGACTGGGCGCTTGCCGACAGTTCACGAAATGATCAAGAGTTCGCTTACAAAGAAAGCTCTGAGCGACGTCAAGATAGTTCTGGAGGGGCAGTACAAAAAATCATACGACCTCCTGTGCGATGCTACGTCGGTTGATCCTCCGCTTCCCGTTTTGATAACCGGACCTCCGGGAGTCGGAAAATCTCTTCTCGTGAGAAAGTTTGCAATCGACACCGGGAGGAGCGTCTACGAGATTTTCTTCGATGAGATAATGAAGCCGCAGTACCTCGTCGGTTCTCACGATCCGGCTCTGGTCCTAAAGAACGGCTATTCCCTTGAGACGTTTGAGCCAGGTCCTCTCGTGCGGGCGATGGTCGACGGCGGTATCTTTTTGGCCCAGGAGATCAACAGGGCGAGCCCCACGGTTCAAAACAGCCTTCACGAGCCGCTGGAAGAGAGGAGCTACCACCTCCCGAGGATTGGAAGGATTGAGGCGAAGGACTCGTTCGCGCTCGTCGCGACCGCAAATCCCGCCGAGCTTGCGGGAGTCTACAGGTTCACGGAAGCTCTGAGAGACAGGCTCAGAGTGACGATTGAGCTAACGTACCCGGACAAAGAAATCGAGTTAAAGATCATGAGGATGAACTCTCCGTACAACAAACTCCCCGAAGAAATTTACTACGACATCTACTCGATCATAAGGAGGACCAGAGAGATGACTGACAGGGTGAAGAAACCGGCTTCCGTGCGCGTTGGTCCCGCCATGGCAAAGATGGTCGCGCTGAGAGTCGCGCGCGGTGAAGATCCGCACGCCGCCCTTAGAGCGGTCGCGCCCCACGTACTTGCTTCGATCGAAGTCGGAAGCTCTGAGAATAAGAATCAACTGATCAAGGAGATCGTGGAAAATATTGGCGGCGACTGAAGTAGAGATTACCGATTTCGTGAAGAAATTCTCCGGCGCGCTCAGGCGCTCGAAGAGGATTCCGGGCAAGTACAAGTCAAGGCTTCGAAAGCTGCAGGCGCTCGACTCCCTGCTCCGGGTGAGAAAAATGCACGAGGGCATGGTCACTTCAAACGATTATCGTGAAATGCTCCTGGCAACGATGGCGGATCAGTCAATCCCCAAAGAGGTTCGGCAGAGAATGAAGGACCTCGCCGTCCAGGTTCTCTCGCCCGACGACGAAATTGTTGATTTTCGCGACAAGGAGATGGAGCAGCTGATAAACCGCCTGCTCTCGGGAAACGTGAGCTACGATTCGCTCCTAGACATGTACATGAAGGGAACCTTCGACAAGGTCATGGATTACATCGAGAAGATGCTCGAGAGGGCCGACGACGGCGAGGGCAGCTACGACGAGAAGCTCCTCGAGCTATTGAACAGGCGCCGCCCGACGGGAGGGCCGATGAGAATCTGGGGGCCTGACAAGCTAATCCAGCTCGATTTCATATACAGAAATTTTGCAAAGCGGTTCGGAAAGGAGGAGTCCCACGACGTCGTCAGAAAGCGCGTTCTGAACAAACTCAGTTCGCTGGGGCGCTCGCTGGAAAAGAGAAAGACCGAGCGGCAGGGTTCGGAGGAAAGCACGACGAAGAGAATATTCACGCCGGGCGATGAGATAGACCTCGTTGATTTCGACGACACGCTGGAGAGAATGCTTGACTCGGCGCACAACGCTTCGAGTGTCGCGCCCGACGACATCGTGGTAAGGGAAGTTACCGGCGAGCTCGTCACGGCGATACTGCTGCAGGATGCGAGCAGGAGCATGTTCCCGTATTATTCCTCGGTCATACCTTGCTTTGTCCTGAC
Organism: Nitrososphaerales archaeon; assembly: GCA_030038075.1. Taxonomy (GTDB): domain Archaea; phylum Thermoproteota; class Nitrososphaeria; order Nitrososphaerales; family CADDZS01; genus DATLTL01. The sequence goes on from JASHPO010000015.1 coordinate 8,911, forward strand.
CTATTCTGCCCTAAAACAGGCAAAGCGGGGCGTCTGCATATTTGCGGGGAACGCGTACCCGATCAAGTCGATAGTCGAGGACATGGACGAGGAGAAGGCTATCAACGCTTACTACAACATGATAAACGCGAGCTTGAACGACGAAATTTCGATGGGCACAATGGGGCTCGCGACCTTCCGGTGGGCGGAAGAAGAGCTTGAAAGGGCGGGCGCGGGGCGCAAGATGGTTTTTCTTTTCTCTGACTGCGGGTTCAACGAGTTCGGCAGTCCGCTGGACATAGTGCGGCGCTTGAACGAGCGCGGAGCAGAAGTGGTGGTCGTGCACCCCGATGTCGAGAGGGGCTTTTTCGGATGGGGTCCTTACGGCGGGCCTAACCTCGTGCGGCAGTTTGAGAAGCAGGGCTGCAAAGTCCTCGATTGTTCCGGATTTAACAGGTTTGTCTCGCAGCTGGAGGAAGTGTTGTAGTGCCGATCTGCCCAAAATGTGGGAAACTCATCAGTGCGAAGAAATTTACGCGGCACAAGCTGCGCTGCGGCACGAGCCACAGGGAGGAGCCGAGGCCATTCAAGGAGACGACGATGTGGTAAATTACTGCTTGAGCGAGAAAAGCGAGATTTTCACGCCTTTGGAGATTTCGACGCTGCTCGTCTCGGGGCGTCTTATCATCAGCCGGTTCAATTCCTGAATGTTGTTCGTGTTGTAGTAGATTTCGATCTTCTCTTCAATTATGAGAGAGGAATGCTCGTCAAGGACGAAAAGCGGCCTGTTCCTTTTTCCGATGTACAGGATTCGCACGCGATCCTTTGAGAAAAGAGTCAGTTTGGAATTTTTTGGCACGCCTATCGACTGCACGGCGTAGTCGCCCTTTTCCAGCTTCACCGGCACGCCGCGCGAGCACGCTTCGGAAATCGTCTTCTGCAGTTCGGGCGTAGAGTCAACGAGGGACATTGAACTGCACTTGGGTGTTATGGTGAAAAAAGTTGCTGCGACTGCAACTAACGTTTCCTTTATATTAAAGCCATTGCTAGCGTGAGGCGAGTGTAAACAAATTGAGAGGCTATGTATTCACCAAGGACGAGAGACAGATTCTAAAGACGTACATCAACAGGGGCTCCAAGACAAGGCACTTTAACGTCATAATGACGCT
>JASHPO010000125.1 GCA_030038075.1 Nitrososphaerales archaeon
TCTGGACAAGGACGCGATGCAAAAATGGATCGGGAATATTGTCAGTGATTTCAACCGCCTTGTTGACATTTACGCAGAGCCAGATTTAAAGCAAAAATGGAAAGTTTCGATCCAGGACAGCAGCGTTTCCTTCGGCTCGGCGAAGGACCGTTGGGGGTTCAACGCTGACATTGCAAAGAAAAAGGGAGTCAACTTTGGCGATGTGTATAACGCCTACACCAACGACAAGGTTGCGGAACTCTCCACGAGGGCACCGCTTCACGACGCAGTACTGGGTATGGTGATAAAACATCATCCGCCGCCTCATGTCGCCCAGAAATATAGAATTCCCAGAATCTGGACGGGTGACGTAACCAGCGACATCGGCAAAGCTCTGCTCGAATGCGACGACAACGGGCCGATTGTCATGATGATTACTAACATTAACGTCGATCCGCAAGCAGGCATCGTCGCGACAGGTCGCCTGTTTTCGGGGACGGTTCGCGACGGCGACACCGTGTTTCTACTCGGCGCGAAGAGGGAGGAAAGAATCCAGTCTGTCAATTTCTATATGGGAGCGCAAAGAGAGATGGTAGGTGCGCTCACGGCTGGAAACATTCCCGCGCTTCTCGGACTGGAGCACGCGAGGGCCGGAGAAACGATCTCGACGATCAAAGATGTCCCAACTTTCGAGTCAATCAAGTATGTTTCCGAGCCGGTAGTTACAATCGCGATCGAGCCAAAGCACCCCAAGGATCTTCCGAAGCTAGTCGAGGCGCTGCGAAGGATTACGATCGAAGACCCAAACCTGGTCGTAAGAATCAACGAGGAAACGGGTGAACAACTACTCGCGGGAATGGGAGTCCTCCATTTGGAAATCGCTACGACCCTGATACAGGATCAGAAAATCGAAATAGTGACGACCCCGCCGCTGGTAAATTACAGGGAGGCAGTCAGGGCAAGTGCGGGACCCATCATGTCGAGATCTCCTAACAGGCACAACAAGATATTCATCAAAATTGAGCCTCTAGGTCCAGATATTATCGAGCTTATCAGAACAGGCCAGCTCAACGAGAACACCGACAAAAAAACCGTGGCAAAGGTCTTGCGGGAAAAGGGCTGGGATGCCGATGAGGCTCGCTCTGTCGTAACTATCGACGACAAGGGAAACATGCTGCTGGAAGAAACAAAGGGCGTCCAGTATCTTCAGGAATCCATGGACTCGATTCGTGCAGGATTTAACGACGTGATGACGAACGGCCCGCTGGCATACGAATTTTGCAGGGGAATGAAAATAGTCCTGACTCACTACGTCCCTCACGAGGACCCGGCTCACAGAACCTACGCGCAACTAATGCCCGCGACGAGAAGGGCAATCCTCGGGGCGGCTCTTTCTGCCGAGCCCACTTTACTCGAACCGATTCTCGGGATAGAGATCAAGTGTCCCGCAGAGCAGATCGGCTCGATTGCCGGAATCATCTCTGGGAAGAGAGGGAAGATGCTTAACGTGGAGCAGAAGGAAGTGGTAACCATAATCCAGGGAGAGATACCCACCTCGGAGACTTTTGATCTCTCTGAAGCCATGAGGGGTGCAACAGCTGGCAAGGCGATGTGGAACACTTACTTCAAAGCTTGGCAACCGGTGCCGAACTCCATGCTCCTGAATATTGTAAGGGACATCAGGAAGAGAAAAGGACTGTCTCCAGATCCGCCCAACGCGAACGAATTCATCGACAAAGAATGATCGGATTCTTCTCCGTGAGTTGGAACCCGTTTCATTTAATTGATTATCAGGAATAGTCTTGAAGGACTTTTCTCAAGTCTTTCGACAATAGTTTCGAAGGGTCAAACTGCTTTAGGACATTCGCGGGAACGCCGGCTGAAACGTAATCCTTCATCTGCAGTCCCATCTCGAGCTTGTCGATCTGCCAGACAAGCTCGGATTCCTTTGAGTTATTCGCGAGGAGTTCACCCCAGACCTTGGAGAATCTTTTTCTCACTCTCTTGGGGAGGCTCTGCAGGATTTCTTTCATTGAATTATCTTCAATTCTTCTGTGTTCTTTCTCAGAACCCTGCTCCTCGGGCGTCAAGTCTCCGATGTTGCTCTCTGCTAGATCATGAATCAAGCACATCAGAACTATTTTTGACGAATTGAGACCAAGTGCTTCTCCAAGATACGCCCCGATTATCGCAGTCCTGAAACTGTGGTCGGCGACCGATTCGGCGTTTTCTATACCTGCTTTTTTTACCCAGCCTGCTCTCTTTATTGTCTTGAGCTTCCCGGATGCCCTAATCAAAGAGTTGGCGTTTTTCTTCGGCATTTAGCCTGGATCACATTGAGAACTTTGAATTTATCGGAAGGCTCGCGATTTGAACACATGGTCGGGGCAGACGCACTTGCTGGTCGGCTCGTTGCAGCCGTCGCACCATCTTACTCCTTCCTCCATTGTTGAGGTTCCCCCGCACTTGCCGCAGAGTCCCTTGTTAAACCAGCTCAAGTCTTGTCAGCTTCTTAGAATCCGTACGATTTGACGACCGAGGCGAGCACTTCGATGAAATCCTCAGAATCGTTGAACGATTCCGTTCGCTCCAATTGTACGCCCAGTTCGTCCGAAAGGCTCTTTGCTTCGATGTCGATGTCAAAGAGTATCTCAAGATGATCTGAAACAAACCCCACGGGCGCGACGAGGATGCTGTTCCAGCCCTCGTTTTTGAGCTCTTTTATTTTGTCAAGAATGTCTGGACCGAGCCAAGGTTCCGTCGTGTGCCCGGCGCTCTGGAAAGCAAATCCGTACTGTCTTTTGTCGAGCGATAGTTCTCCGGCGAGCTTCTCCATTGTTTCTAACAGTTGAGTCTTGTACGGGTCGCCCCAGGTCAGAATCCTTTCCGGGAGCGAGTGTGCCGTGAACATGAAGAATGTATCTTTTCTCGGCTTGCCTCGATACTTTTCTTCGTAGGCCTCAACTATTCTCTGCATCCACTTGTCTAAGTAGACAGGATCAAGATACCATTCATTCACATTGGTTACTTTCACCTTTCCACCGTGCTCCGAGTTTGCCCTTGCAACAGAGTCTTGGTAGCTTCCTATGCTCATCTTGGAATAGTGGGGAGCAAGGGCGACCCCCAGCAAGTCAGTGACTCCGTCGCTGGATATTTCGTTAAAGACCTCGGAGACGAAAGGATGCCAGTGCTTCATACCAGCATACACTTTGATTCCCAGTTTCTTTTCCAGTTTCTTCGCCGTTGAATTTGTGATCGCGAGGAGGGGAGACTTGCCGCCAATTACCTGGTAGCGTTGCTTTAGATTTTCAAGTTCCTCACTTGTGGGTTTTCTGCCACCTCGTATGTGGGTATAGTACGGCTCAATGTCCTCCACGCGTTCGGGGCTTCCGTAAGCCATCAGGATTACTGCTTTTTTCATTACCTTTCACGACTTGCTGTGAACATAGTCCACGACAAACTTGGCGTTTTCCGGTGGCGTCTCTCTGAGCATTCCGTGCCCGAGATTGAATATGTGACCCGGTCTTCCGGCGTTGTCATCGAGCACATCCTGCGTTCTCCTCTTTATGAAACCGTTCCTGTCAGTCGAGAGGAGTACTGCTGGCTCAAGGTTTCCTTGAATTCCTTTAGATTCTCCAAGAATTTTCCGCGCGGCGTGTATAGGCGTTCGCCAGTCAATGCTGAAAACGTCGCCACCCGCATGTTTCATCGATTCCAAGAGGTGCATGGTGTTCGTTCCAAAATGAATGGTTGGAGTGTCGGGATATTCTTTCTCCAGCGTGCTGAAGATGTTTCTCACGTGTGGCGCTACGAACGTATCATAGTCGCCGGCAGTAAGAGTTCCGACCCATGAATCAAAGAGCTGGACTGCGTCAACTCCCGCTTCGATCTGGGCGCCCAGGTAATCCACGATCATCCGAGTCAGTTTGGACATCAAGACATCCCACGTTTCCATTTGGTCAAACATGAGCTTTTTTGTCTTCGTGAAGTCTCTGGAAGGCTGCCCCTCGACCAGATAGCTCGCAATGGTGAACGGGGCACCCGAAAAGCCGACCAGTCCCGTACTGGTTTCATCAAGTCTGGATCGCACGCGCGAAATTGCCTCAAGCACAAATGGCACATCTCGCTTGGCGTCAAAAACACCTAGTGATTCCGCGTCCTCTCTTTTTTTTATCGGATTAGCAATAACTGGCCCCAGATCTTCTTCAATGCGATAGTTGACTCCTATGCCCTCAAGCGGAAGCATAATGTCCGCGAACATCACGGCCGCGTCTACTCCCAATTCTTTCACAGGCATTAGGGTTACCTCTTCCGAGGCCTTTGGCGTTTTGCAGATCTCTATCACTGAGTATTTTGCCCTTATCTGTTTGTAGCCCGGAAGATACCTCCCTGCTTGTCGCATAAACCATACTGGCGTACAGTCGGCATTCTCCAACCTACACGCTGACAGGAATCTCTGCCTTGGGTTCAATCAATTCAACTTTTTGAGCGCGTTTTGCGCTACCCTAGCGGTTTTTGCAACATCGGAAGCTGTGTGGGCAGCAGATACAAAGATCGTTTCAAACGGGGAGGGCGGCAGATAAATTCCATTTTCGAGCATCATGCCAAAAAACTCCGAATATTTCTCTTTGCTGCAGTGATTTTTGACATCATCGAAATTCTCAACGTTTCCTGAATCTTCGTCTAAAAAAAACATTCCGAGCATGGACCCGATGCGGTTTATTCTGATCTTGTCTCCTTTCAATCCATCTTCGATCTTTTCGGAGGTCTCTTCCAATTTCCTGTAAACAGACGGAGTTAGAAGATCAAGAGTAGCGATTCCCGAAGCCACTGCAACAGGGTTTCCAGATAGAGTACCGGCCTGATAGACGGGGCCGAGCGGAGAGACAAGTTCCATCAAGTCCTTTCTCCCTCCAAACGCGGCGATGTTCATTCCACCTCCGATGACTTTTCCCAGACACGTGAGGTCGGGTTTCACCCTGTACATTGACTGGGCACCGCCGCGGGAAACACGGAATCCAGTTATTACCTCGTCGAAAATCAATACAGATCCGTTCTCGTTGCAAAGCTTTCTCAGACCTTCCAGGAAACCTTCGATCGGCGGAATCACGCCCATGTTTCCGGCTATGGGTTCAACTATTAACGAGGAAATCTGGTCACTGTTCTGTTCAAAAATGCGCTCAACCGAAGACAAATCGTTGAATCTCGCTACGAGCGTGTCAGAGGCAACGTTAGCGGGTACGCCAGCAGAGTCCGAAACCGAAAAAGTCGCAAGACCCGACCCGGCTCTCACCAGGAAGCTGTCGGCGTGACCGTGATAACATCCGTCGAACTTGATTATTTTATTTCTCTTCGTGAAAGCTCTCGCTACCCTAACCGCCGACATTGTAGCTTCAGTACCCGACGAGACAAAGCGGAGAAGCTCAATGCTGGGAACGCTTTTTTTTATCACGCCCGCAAGATCGGCTTCTTGATTTGTCGCTGCGCCGAAGCTCAGGCCGTTTCTGGCAGCGGAACGAACAGCCGCGACAACCGATGGATGTGCGGAGCCAAATATTGACGCACCCCATGAGCAAACATAATCGACGTACTCGTTTCCGTCTGCATCGAATATTTTCGATCCCATTGCCCTCGAAATGAAGAGGGGATTTTCTCTTCCGACTCCTCTAAAAGAGCGGACCGGACTGTCCACTCCTCCGACCAAGAGGGTCTGCGCCCTCTGAAACATTCTCTTACTTCGAGTTTCCCTTCTCAAAGCGATGTTTCACTTTTTGAGTTAAAACTGGAGCTAGATCAGCTTTACAAGTTCATCGGCCGGAGTGGAGACGCAAGTGAAGATGGGAACTTCAAGTTGAGTGTATTTGCTTGCCTCAGTTGACCGCAGAACCATTACCAGTTCCAAAAAATCACTAGGATAATCAGACTCGAAAGAGAGGACAAACTCCTGGTCGTCGAGGCCGTATGAATACGACGTGTTGATCTTGACGCTGGGAAACTTGTGTCCCGTCCTGATGTGATCCATCATCATTCTGTGGCGCTCCTCTGGAGATAGATTGTACCACTCCCTCTTTTTTATGAATGGATAGACAAAGAGGTACTTGGCGTTGCCAGGCACTTTCTTTAGGGCATCGCCTTCTTGACCCGGATGTCTGTGGTCTCTGATATACTCGGATCTGCGTGTCATGGATAGGTACGAGTACGATGTAGTCACGAATCGCCCTAATCTCGACTTTGACAGGTCAGACAGCAAGTCCTGAAAATCTTCCAGCCGTTCGCTGATGGTCCAGAGCATGAAATCGCAGTCGCCCCTCGTCCCGAGCAGGCAAAAGCTCTTTACGATCATACGCTCATCGTATTGGTACAGGATCTTACTGAATTCAAGCCTTGCTTCTTCGCGCTCGCCCTCAGAGGCCTCGCGCCAAGAAGGCAAAAGTTTGTAGAAGGTGTACTTCAAGTACTGCCTCCCCTGTCTCATTTCCTCCAGAGTCTGTTCTTCCTGATGGTGACTTCTCTCGCTGTGTGCAACTTCCGTGGTCATTCTCTCACTTTCTCCGAGCGTACTGCTTTGCAAAATAGGTGATTATGATATCAGCTCCCGCACGCCGCATCGAATGCAGGATCTCATCAACTGCCCTCTCTTCGTCGATCCATCCGTTCATTGCTGCGGCTTTGACCATAGAGTACTCCCCGCTGACATTGTAGGTCGCAAGCGGGAGGTTGAATTTTTGCCTAACCGCACTGATCACATCAAGATAAGGGAGGGCAGGTTTCACCATTAGAATATCGGCACCCTGATCTACGTCTAGCTCGGTTTCTCTAAGGGCTTCCCGGATATTGCGAGAGTCCATCTGATAGCTTTTGCGGTCGCCAAACTTTGGTGCGGAGTCGGCCGCCTCTCTAAAAGGCCCGTAGAATGCGGAAGCGAACTTGGAAGAATACGACATTATCGGGACCGACTTAAATCCGGAAGTATCGAGCGCCGCTCTGATCGACGCCACCTGATCGTCCATCATCGCGCTTGGTGCCACGATGTCCGCTCCAGCCGAGGCTTGAGCTTCAGCTATTCTCGTGAGATAGCCCAGAGTTTTCTGATTGTCCACTTCACCTCTTCCGTTTAATATGCCGCAGTGCCCGTGCTCAGTATATTCACACATACAAACATCACAAATTATTACGACATCTTCGTTGAGATTTTTTATCCGCATGATGGCTTGTTGAACTACGCCATCCGGGTTGTAAGCGTCACTTCCAACTGCATCTTTCTTCCTAGGCAGACCGAAAAGCAAGACCGTGTTGATGCCGGCGTTTGTCAGCTCCTCGATTTCCTTGTCGAGCTCAATGTCCGGTGAGTACCTGAAAATGCCCGGCATCGAGTCAATTTTCTGCTTCAATCCCCTTCCTTCTTGAACAAAAATTGGCATTACGATATGCCCATTGTCGACAAATGTTTCTGAGACCAGCGATCTGAGCTTCGCAGTCGAGCGCAATCTTCTCGGCTGTTGCGCCGTGCTCTTCGTTTCAATCTCGCGTTTTTCCACCTGTATTGATTTCAAGACTTTAGCTTCTGCCTCCTAGAATCTTTAACAATTGTTTGAACCAGACCTTCCACCGTGTGGATATTTGAAACGGTTTTGACATTTAGACCTCTGCTTTTCGCGCGTATAGATGTTACTGGCCCTATGCAGTGAACTGCTATCTGGCGTTCAGCTATCTCCGACGGTTTTACAGACAAAAGTAGCCCTTCAACAGTCGAGGGGCTTGTAAGAGTAATGTCCGTTATTCGCTCCAGCAACTCCGGTTCGAGGGACTGTCCGGTGCTCAGGGTTCTGTACGTTGGAACTACGCTCAGATATGCACCCGCAGCGCGAAGAATGCGGGAGATCTCCTCGTTTGCGACCTCTGCCCTTGCGAGGAGAATCTTCCTTCCATTTACATTCATAGAGCTCGCCAGCTCCTTGCCAAGATTTGCGGTCAGAAATTCCTTGGGCTGCAGCGAACATTCAAATCCGATTTCTTCAAGGGAGCGTCGGGTCGCGGGACCTACGCATGCAAATTTAGGTTTCGGCTCGGCACCGCGCTTTAGTTTCATGAAGAGCTGGGGATAATAATTCTTCAGGCGTTCAAAGAAGGTTTTCACGCCGTTTGCGCTCGTGAACAAAATCCAGTCAAATTCATCGAGTTCAGAAACGGCAATGTCAAATTTTTTCCAAGATGAAGGAAGTGCTATCTTGATAGCCGGCAGCTCTAAGACTGTGGCTCCGTGACCTTCCAGCATTTTTCTTTCAATCGCATTTCCCTCGGAAGTGCGTGTTACGAGAAATATTCTACCTGAAAGCATACCTTTGCGCCGTTCGTGGGAACGCTTGGGAACTTGAATGCTAGCTTGCCTCATGATTCATGAACTGTGCCGCCAGTGATTTTCCTAGTCGCTCCGGGTTTTGCGCGGACCCAGAAATCTCGCCCCTCACAATGATTTTAGAGCCGCTGGATTCCATTTCGAAGATGCCCTCGATACGCATCTTCGCCTTCTTTACAGTGGCGAGAGCTGCGATCGGAGTATTGCACCCTCCTCCAAGTTCCTTCGAAAATGCTCGTTCAGCGGTAACAGCCAGTCTTGTGTTACGATGATCAATTTTCGATACCAATTTCCTCATGAGTTCATCGTCTCTCCTAACGGTGACAGCCAAGCATCCCTGTCCGACGGCGGGAAGCATCACCTTATGATTAATTACTTTGCCCTGATTCCGAACTCCCAAACGCTTCAAGCCGGCTTTCGCTAGTACGACCGCGTTTAGATTAGATGTACTAACTTTTTCAATTCTTGTCTGCACATTCCCATGGATCTCGACGACTTCGACATCCGGCCTGAAGATTTTCAGCTGCAAAGCTCTTCGCGTGCTGCTCGTTCCAACCTTTGCATTCATTGGAAGAGTAGCGAGCGTGCTGCTGGACTTTCCCGAAATTAGAACATCATGGGTATCCTCTCGCTTGGGGTACGCAGCGATCTGGATTTTGTCGGACTCTTCCGCAGGGACATCTTTCAAACTGTGAACTGCGATGTCGATCTTTTTTTCTTTTAACGCCTTGTCGATTGCTCTGGTAAAGAGATCCTTCCCTGTGAAGTTTGCTCTTTTCTTGGGCGAGTCTCCTTCAGTACTTATTTGCCTCAGCTGGAAACTGAAACCCTTGTTTTTCTTTTTCAGAGCTTTTAGAACGATGTTTGCTTGGGCGATTGCGAGCGGACTGCCTCGCGATCCGATTATGATTCTGCGACCTCCCTTCAATAGATCATTCATTTCCAGCTCTGTTCTGAGAGTCGGAAGAGAATAGCTCAGAGATTACTTCAGCATACGCTTTCGCCTTCTGATTGCCCTCTGTGCGAGAGAGATGCTTCAACTTAGTTGTTGGTTCGTGGAGAAATCTCCTGATTAATCGCTCGGACATTTTTTCAATTATCGCTTTCTGGTCGTCGGTCAGGTTGGGCATTCTTGATAGCGCGTTGGAGAGTTCCTCGCCTCTGATAGTTTCCGCTTTCTTCCTCAGCTTGGCAAGCAGCGGCGCAATCTCCTCGTAGTCGGCTAGCCACGAAGAGAACTCTGAAACTCCCCTAGAAAGTTCCTTTCCGACCTTTGGAAAGGTGTCATGCTGGGTTCCTATTCTATCCTTCAGATCATCAAGATTCAGTAGCGTAACGTTTCTGATTTTCCCAACATTCGGATCTACATTTCTGGGGACTGAAATGTCCAGGATCATTAGTTCTCTTCCGATATCTTGGAGATCAATTGCCCTGACAACGTAATCCTGAGCGGAGGTTGCCGTAATTACTACATCAATTTCACTTTCTGCTATGGTCCTTGGGATGTCTGTAAGATTCACAACAATTCCAGATTTTATACCATCGATTTCCTTCTTCCGTGCCGCTACGACGACCATCCCAAGTTTGGACCTTTCTATGGAGCTTATCGCGAGTCGAATCATTTTTCCTGAGCCAATTAACAGCACATTTGGTTTCTTGTTGCTATACTGTTTTGTAACAAGTTCTAGGACGGCGTCGCTCACGGAATTATTCGTTCTTTTAGCGAAGGCCGGATTGCAATCGCGCACATTTCTAGCTGTTTCGAAAGCTTTTGTAAAAAGTCTCGACATCACCTCGCCCGAGATGCCGTGCTCGGCACTTTGCTTCGACGCGTCATTGACTTGCGAGAGAATCTGAGCCTCCCCTACAACGAGGGAATCAAGACCTGCGGCTACGCTGAATAGATGAGTCGCCGCCTGTTCTGCCCTAAGATGATAAACATCAGCGTCACTCTCCGCAAACAATTTTTTGAGGCAGTTTACAACGGAATCCTCTTCCGCATAGTAGTAAATTTCTGTCCGATTGCAAGTAGAAAGAACTACTATTTCACAGTTGGCAAGGGTGGCATCTTCTCTGACCAGCTTTGCAACGTTTTCGGCGGTGATTTTCTTGGCAAGCTTTTCTCTTGTCTCAATACGGGTTGTCTTGAAATTTGCACCGATTACGCCAAGTGAGCTCGTCGGAGCTTTCGCAAACGCTATTTCGCGGAGAGAATCAATTTCGGAGAGAGTTTCTTCCATCCAAAACACTCGGGTTCGATCGTTGCCTGATTTTCAGGAGGGTTGAGTTTGATGGTTTAAGCCTTGCGCTAAACGAGAAAAATAACATCAGTATTTGTGGATTCAACAGATGGCCGAGAAAATTTTTGATATGGATGATTCTACGAATCGCACCATGGCAGAGTCAAAAATCAAAAATAGAAATTATGATCAATTCAATATGGGGAATTATCATTTTGTCGAAGCGGTATCAATTGACGCACCTGTCTTAATCGAAAGTGCTATTTTTGCATTAAGATCTGTAATTTTAAATCATGATTTACTCTTTGATTCATGCATTTACTGTTTGTGACGCTCATCTTTGACAGAGATTAAACCCAATCTTCGCACACCTTTCGACGATCTTTCCGGCAATGAAAAGGCGAAAATGGCAACGAACGGCCTCAGGACTGTCGTCAGAGACATCCAGAGCCCTGCAAATCTCGCTTACCAGATGCGCGATCTCGGCTCTCAGGATGTCCAAGAGGTTGCAGAAATTCTCGAAAAATCATACGGGATTTATCTGGAGTACAACAGAGCGCTTACAGGAAACGAACCCGATTGGATGTACATGCTTAGAATTACTGTTCCAGGGGGTGGGCCTATGACAAGAAAGCAGTGGCAGATAATAGATGATGTGGCAGAGCGCTACACTGAATCTGATAATTACACCGGAAAGAAACTGCCATCTTTGAGGCTTACGACGAGACAAAACATACAGCTTCACTGGATCAAAAAGAAGAATCTTGTAGATTCGGTGAGGGAAATAGCCGAGTCTGGATTTTACACTTTGAACGGATGCGGGGATAATGTGCGAAACACTATGGGATGTCCCCTTGGGCAGTTTTCCAAGGTTTTCAATTCGAACCTCTGGGCACAAAGAGCAGGAAAATATTTCCGTTTGCCTACTGCTGCATTCATCGAGATTTTCGCGATAGATCCGAAGTACCTGCGGAAGGAAGGCGAGAAGGTCCCGGGTAGCGACGGTGACGATTCGTCAGGTCACTTTGATTATGGAAACAATCTGCTCAACAGAAAGTTCAAGATAGCATTTTCGGGGATTCTCTACGACGAAGAGAAGAAAGCTTACCGTCAGGAAAATTGTGTTGAGGTTAGAACCAACGACATCGGAATCGTGCCAATCCTCGAAAACAGCAAAGTGACTAGAGCCCAAGTGTACATCGGCGGAAGCCAAGGTGAAAAGACCGGCTTTGCGACATTCTCCACATTGAGTCAGCCCTTGGGAATCTTTCAAGAGTCAAACCTCCTTGAGGGACTAGACGCGATCGTCAGAGTGCACAAGGAGTGGGGGGACCGGCAAAATAGGAACTGGGCCAGGTTGAAGTACGACATTTACAAGATGGGAATTGACTGGTATCGCAAGCAGGTCAGGGAAAGAGGAGTGGACTTTGAAGCTCCCATCGAAAACCTAGATTATGGTCCGAGAGAACTCCACTTGGGTTGGATGAAAAATGAGTCGAGCGATGGTCTCTGGAACTTCGGAGCCTTCATAGAGAACGGCAGGTTGACCGATAACAGTCCTAACGGGGACCTGAAGACGATGGTTCGCTATCTGATGGACAATTACGATATTTCTCTTCTAGTAACGCCTAATCAAGATCTTATTTTCGCAGGGATTATGGAGGATCAGAAGGACAAATTTGATTCCGATCTTAAGAGGTACGGCTATGGCAAGAGAAACGGAATCGAATTTACTCTTCTCCGGAAGTTGTCTGGCGCCTGCGTGGGCAGGGACACCTGCAGACTGACGTATACTGAATCAGAAAAGTTTGAACCTTTCTTGATTGACGAGCTAGAAAAGAAATGGGGTAGTATGGCGGAGTCAGTCGGTGTCACGGGTTGTGAAAGACAGTGTTTCAGACCTGGCACCAAGACTATAGGTTGGGTTGGATTCGGTCTGAATACATATACACTGAAGTTAGGCGGTTCGGAGGACGCCCGCTGGCAGGGAGGACTGTTGATTGATCCCGATACGCAACAAGTTTATCTCAAGACAGTCCCGAGAAAGGAGGTTGCGAACGTAACCAACGCCCTTTTTGAATTTTACACGACGAGCAAGAAAGAAGGAAGAGAAGCTGAACCGGGAGGAATGGGTTACTTTCTCAGGAGAGTAGGGGCGAAAGCAGTAATTGACTATCTCAAGAAAAATCCAAAGACAGCTGCAGTAATGGCGAGATCGACCAAAAATCCTCTCGCCTTCGAACCGAGGCTCGCAAATCCAAGCTTAAAATAAATTAAACGATTTTCCCCGTAGTCGAAGGCGGCAGTTGGACAGACCACTTCGCGGAATGAAGGTCGCTGTGACATCAAGTCGCAGGGCTTCAGAGCTTGCGCATTTGATTCGCGCGATGGGAGGTGAACCCTACATTGCCCCTACAGTTGGAATAGAGGTTTCTCCAAGTCAGCTCATCAGTGCCGAAGTGATCGATTATCTCCGGAAAAAGATCGACATTGCTATCTTCATGACTGGCCCTGGGACAGAGGCGATATTTGCTTCTTCAAGGCAACTCGGTTTGGAGGAAAAGCTGATCGTTAACCTGCGATCACTTGACACTGTGGTCGCGAGAAGCGCGAAGCCAAAAGCAGTCCTTACCAAATATGGTATCGTCGACAATGTAATTCTCCCTGTAGAGGCTACTTTCGAAGGAATTGCTTCGCTTCTGAAAGGAAAGCTCTCAAAAGGAACGAGAGTCGCGGTTTTCTGGCATGGAGGCAAATCTGAATTTCTTGTCAATTCCCTGACTAGTCAACAAGCTGAAGTCATTCAATTCGTCACGTATTCATATTCTCGTGAACTGCGATCTGATGGTGCGTCTCTCCTGAAAACGACTGGATTTCACGGTGTTGTGCCACCTCAGGAAAAAGTTGTGGCGCAGATGGTTGAGGATCTTATTAAAGAGAAGATAGACGCAATCACATTTACTAGCCCTCCCGCAGTGTCAAACTTGTTCATGATGGCACGATCAGTTTCAAAGGATCGCTCCCTCTTGGAATCACTTCGAAGAAAGACGATTGTGGTATCGATAGGACCATCAACTACACGGACACTAAGAGAAAATGGCGTGGAGCCGAATGTCGAACCCGATACCTACAAAATGGGAAAGATGATAGAAAGCTTGTCGGAGTTTGTGAAAATGAGAGCTTCAAATGACAATTGAGCTGATGACCCTTGCTTGTAGACCTGAACCTTCTCCATAAGAAAGTACTTTTGGTAATTTTTGATCAGAAGGAAGCACTGTTTAGGCTGAGGCAATTACACGGGGTCGGGTCGAAAGCGACTCTAGTTACTACAAGTAAAATTGCTGTCGAAGCAAGAAAGCTCCCGCGATTGGACGTAATCGAAGTAGACCCGGCAAAGTCCTTCAAGGTTACATCGAAGATCATCAAGAAAATCCGTCCGTATTTGACAGTAATTTCCACTAAGGAGGAACATCTCGATAGGGTAATATCCGAAACTGCGAGGAGGTTGAACTCTCTAACATACGTTGTTGATTCGCCACGGTTGAATGATCTGAACATGCCGGCGATTGCAAGGCTCGGCCAGATCAGAGTTGCCATCTCCACCGGAGGCCTCAGTCCGGCGATGGCAAGCATTCTTAGAAAGCGAATTGAGAAGGAAATCCACGTAGAAGACATCCTTTCGGTGAAACTCCAAGGTGAACTGCGCGATGAAATAAAGATAGTTTTCCCTGAAATCAATACGAGAAGAAAAGCAATCTATACTCTTCTCAATAATAGATCCATCAAGACTGCGTTGAAAAAAGGAAATTACACAAAAGCTTCCATTCTATGTCGTTCTAAGATGAGAAAGCTTTCTGGAGGCCAGCGGCGTGAAAAAAACTAAAGTGTATTTCGTGGGCGCCGGCCCCGGCAATTCTAAGCTCATGACTCTTAGGGCGGTGGAAGTGCTGCACAAAGTTGATGTTGTGCTTTATGACCGACTAATCACAAAAGAGATACTTGGAACGATCCCCAAGAGAGCTAAGAAGATCTACGTCGGGAAGAGCCCGCACAAGGAGAGTATAACTCAAGACGAAATAATACGGAGGATTGTTTCTTTAGTCAAGAAAGGCAAGACCGTAGCTCGTCTCAAAGGCGGCGACGCTCTTTTCTTTTCCAGAGGGAGCGAAGAAGCAAGGGCGATGAAGAAAAATGGCATATCGTTTGAAATCGTGCCGGGCGTGACGTCGCTTACAGGAGCTACAGCATATGCAGGCATACCGCTCACACACAGAGATTATTCTTCTTCGGTTTTGGTCGCTACAGGTGAGGAGGGGAAGAGCAAGAGCAATACTGAGAAAATCAAGTGGAGTAATGTGCCCTCTTCCTCAACGGACACAGTTGTGCTCTTGATGGGAGCTCGGAGACTTCGTTATATCGCTTCTGAGCTGTTGAAGGGAGGTATGGCGAATTCCACGCCTGTTGCAGCCGTGACTTGGGGAACTACAAAAAAGCAAACAACCAAACTCTTCACACTGAAGGAAGCATCGGTTGGTAAGGCAAACATAAGACCTCCCAGCGTCATTGTCATTGGGAGAGTCGTGAACATGATCGATGAAATAGGTTGGCAACGCAACGATTGATTCAATTATACATAATTACGCTCACCATGGGGATTTCGGCGCGAATTCTGCCCTTACATTGAATTTTTCATGCATTATCCCTAGCCTTTAAAGCCGATTTTTGAGCAACGGACCACTGATAACGAATTGTCCGACAACGAGGAAACTCTCGTGCAATCAGAGAAGAAAAAGAAAGAACTGCAGGATTTGATATCGAGCGAAGTGTCAAAGTCTTGGTGTCTAGCCGCAGAGTTTTCGTAGATCATTCGCTCTGGAAACCTATTTTTCCTCACGAAATTGCTTGCAATACCTCGCTGACTCGTTATGCCGGAACGTAATCATACCGTCCTAGAGCTCAGTGTCGTTGGCAAGGACAAAAAGGGAGTAGTCGCCTCATTCACGAATTTATTGTTTAGAAACGGAGGCAACATCGAATCTATTAACCAAAACGTCGTTCGCGGCCTCTTCGGGATGCAGCTAGAGGCGTCTTTCGCAGGAGAAATTAATGAGAAGCTACTGACTACAGAATTCCAAAAACTTGGCAAGCAACTGGAGATGGATGTCGGCGTGCACTATCAGGAAAGAGGAAGAAAGCCTAACCTTGCCGTGCTAGTTACAAAGGAGGAACAGTGCCCTGAGAAGATTTTTGCTGCGATAAATGGAGGACGACTCAGGGCTAACGTCGCAGTCGTCATAGGAAGTGAGGATACTCTAAGGGGAATTGCGGCGAGCGAAAAGAAGCCATTCTACTCAGTTCCTGAATCCGATACTGAAAAGAGAGAAAAAAGGATACTTTCGATTCTTGCAAAACACAACGTGGACATTATTGCACTGGCGAGATACATGAGAATACTGAGCCCCAATTTTGTCTGGCGCTTCCCTAACAAGATAATCAATGTGCATCCGTCGATCCTCCCTGCGTTTCCCGGCGCATTTGCATACGAACAGGCTTACGAAAGAGGAGCAAGGATAATCGGTTGCACAGCCCACTTTGTGACGATGGATCTCGACGAAGGCCCGATAATTTGGCAGGAATCTTTCAGAGTAAACCCCACGGAGGATCTCAGGAGTATTAGAGCACGCGGGCGAGAATTGGAAGCTAAAGCTCTAGTCAAAGCATTACAACTTTACACCCAGGGAAAGCTCGAGGTTCGCTGGGGCAAAGTGTACATTAAAAAATAGTTGGCTACCTTAGTACACGACTACCGGCACAGCTATTCCAGCGGATTTTTCCCAGCGTAATCCAAGGAATCTCAGGAAGTTTCGCTTCTCTAGCGGTTCATTGACTATAACTATGGCTTTCCTGCCGGAGTAAGATTTGACCGCACTCTTCGCATCTCCGATGTAAACCTGCGTTCTCCATTCGAGTCCCTCTGATTCCGCCTTGCGTCCCAGACTGTCCAGCTTTTCGCTGGCAATCAAATTGTAGTATCGCCACTCGTAGTCCTGAATTCCCTCTGAGTTGGAGTACTCCACATAAGCATCTGGAACTGCGACTCTTCCAGTAACGTACAACAGAACTAGTTTAGCAGAGAACTTGCTGGCTGACTGAATCGCAAATTCAAAAGCCTTATTGTTGACTTCGGAATCGTCGGCGAGGAACACGACCTCATACTCTTGAGATGCCTTCGCTATCGTCCCGGAACTGGTTTGCTCCTCCCAGCTATCTCCCAACTCTCTACTCGTCGGTTGATTAAATTCAATCTTTTCTTCCAAAACGGTCGCCAAATATCTCACTTTCATTAGATTATACGTTCCAGCAGAAGAATAAACTTGTTGTATGATAATTTAAGTATAGTATATATCAACTCGATAACATATACTACTACGCATAATGCTGACATGCTCGATTAACATTCCCGGATTAATAGATTTTCCTCAAATTGGCTTATCTGAAATCACGTTCTCGGTTTCAAATTTACTCGGTTGTCTTTCTGGTCGAACATTGGTAACCGTAGCGCAAACAATTTCGATCTTGCTTCGCCATCTTGAAAAAATTTGCGAAAGTCTTCCGAAATTCTAGATCCCAATTTTTTCCGGAAGCAAGAATTTTGCTCTTAGGGCGATCAGTACGTAGGATTCTTCCGTACTGAGTTCTAGAGAATTATATTAACTTGCCTTAGGTTCGAGGGCGAACAATTGAATTTGGCTAATCACGACCCCTTTCCTTCCGAGGGGGCCTAAATGCAGCCTTTTTGATATGCCAAGGCCAGAAATTGTCATTGCTCTAAATCAACACTTGAATTCTGCTCCGGTTGAACGTTAACTAGAACGAAGTGATCACTCATAAAAAATTTGTACAACTTTTCAAAACGTTATGATTATAGGCCTACATTTCATACAGAGGTCTGTTGCTTAAGAATGTCCGCTAGTGATGACCGATTGCTCTTTGTTGTAAGAGAATCTCCTCCCGTCGGGTTCCCGGCAAATCTCCAGTTACAGTTGGATTTTAGTCTCTCTCAGCGAAGACAGAGGCGAACTGTTCGCTCTCAGAAGTCCATCATGGTAGCTATTTTGGAGGCCTGCCGAACACCGACAGTCCAGCACTGGATAATGGTTAAGGCTCGCCTGGGTTATGACACTTTCTGGAAGCACATGAACATGTTAATGTCAAAAGGTATGATGGAGAAGAGCAATGACGGTTACAAAACGCTTTACTCTGTGAACCAGAAGGGCCTCGAATTCCTGAGGGATCTGGAAGCTTCGTAGGATTTAATTCACGCTCGCGAAAAGTGTTTAATGCGTTGAGAAGTAACGCTCGCTAGGATGAACAAGCTAAAGGCCATCGTTTACTTCATGCTGGCTTCTTGCGCCTTGGGCACTGCTTTCACGAGAGGGGCAGTTGAGGGAGTTTTTGAGCAGATGCTAGTATTGCTCGTCATATTCATTCTGGTCGTAGAACTTGTGCCGCAATTCATTGTAGATGAGAGGAAACAGCCGCAAGAAGTCCAATGACTTCCCTGCTCAATGAGGGTGGTGTTGCCAATGGACCAAGCTAGCTCTCTCATCCTCAGCCCGAAATCGAACTAAGCGAAGCATAATAAGTCACTGGAGTTTCTCCCACCGAGGTACTCACGAAACCCCCTACGCAATAAAGAACGGTCGAGGAAGCTACGCAACTGGTCTCGACGCTTGTGGGGTAGCTGGCAGATTTTTGCCAAGTACCGACGCCTGTTGAAGAGATCGTCGCGTAATACACGGCGCTGGAGTAGGAATTCGAACCAGACTCTCCGCCCACGCAGTAGATGTAGCCTGATGAGATGGCACATGCCTGTCCAACGAGTGAAGCCGGATAGTTCGTTGTTTGAGTCCACGTGCCTACTCCCGATGATGAGAGCGCCGCATAATAGACAGAGTTCACACCGTTGTCGTTTCCGTTAACGCCTCCCACACAGTAGATGTCACTATTTGAGGCGACGCAGCTGGGATAGTATATGTTCTGAGGATAAGCGAGGGAGATGTTCCAGGACCCAATACCAGACGAGGAAATTGGGGCATACCACACTGAGCTTGCGGTTACCTCTGCACCGTTTGTCCCATCCGTCTCATTATCGCCGCCGACGCAGTAGATGTAACCGCTTGAAGCTACGCAGTACTCGCTATCTACCGGGATCGGGTAAGGAGTCGTTGTGTTCCAGCTCCCCAGAGTTCCCGAAGAGGACACAGAGGCGAAATAACTCGTGTCAATGTCGTCTCCACTGGAATCGTATGTTCCTCCCACGCAATATAGATAGCCTGAGTACGCAACGCAGGGCTGCGCTATGATGTTCTGCGGATACGAAGTCGCTGTCGTCCAGGCGCCAGCACCTGAAGAAGACAAGGTGGCAGAGTAAACATTGCTGTAGGGATTACCGCTGACATCTTGACCTCCAACGCAATAGACCAGTCCGGAGGTCATCACGCAGGGCTGTCCGGCAACTCCATACGTGCCGTCGAGCTCTATGGGATATTCGGGGCCCGCAATCCAAGTAGAACTGCTTGTGTTGGTTGTTGTGGTAGTCTGGACCAGAGTTCCGAGGGCGTATAGGGCGATAATTCCAATTACTATTACAGCTATTACAATTATGATGATTCTTGAGATTTTCATGTAACGATTCACTAAATTCGAGCCATATAATTGTACTTTTCTGGTCATTGATTTACCATATAAGCGCGTTTTCTTGTTCTGCTAAGACTTTCCAGCTCCAGACCGGAATTGAGGTTAATGCACTCCGCTGGCAGGCTGCCATGAAAATTCAGAAGAAATATTTGAAAGGCCATGATGGAATGGGCCAGGCCGGATTTGAACCGACGACCCACACCGTTTTCTTCAGTGATTTTTTCACTGTGTAAGGGTGTTGTCCTAACCAGGCTAGACGACTGGCCCGCTCTGCTCGAAATTCTTCTAGGACGCGCTATAAAGCTTGACTAGCTTTCATTTGCAAGTGAAGCAATCATGTTTCTCGTCTGAGAAATACCGTACTTGATTTGCGGTATATTGTTCGTCTTTACCCCAATCGTCAGGGCATTGACAAAAGTCTGAAGCGCCTTCATGTCAAGTGCGTCGTTTTTGTTTGACCTCGCAAGCATTCCAATTCTCTGATTCAATCTGTTGATTTGTTGCAGAGCAAGAATTCTGTTTTCCTCCTTGCTCAACCCCGAACCTATCTCGCTCGAAATTATTGGAGCTATGTACTTTTCAACTTGAGCGAACAGTTCTTTCAAATTACTGTCCATTCTCAAGTAACTCTTGCGCCCGTACTAACAGGCTTGTTTATGGAAAGTATCGAAATCTCAGGACCATCTCCGGCGGCAAGGAGCATTACTTCTGAAACTAGGCCCATAAGACTCCTCGGTTTCATGTTCGTTACAACCGCGATCAACTTGTCTTGCAGCTGCTCAGGAGAATAAGCTGTGCCAACGCCCGCGATGCACTGTTTTTTCTGACCCCCGATGTCGAGTATCAGCTTTACTAGTTTAGCAGAGTTCGGTACCCGTGATGCTTCCAAGACCTTCCCAACGCGAATATCGATCCTTCTGAATTCGTCGAAAGTAACCTCTGGAGTAACTCCTTCAGCTGGCTTTTGCTGTTCTGTCATGTGTAAGAACCCTAAAAGTCGTCAAGGCATTTTAACTTCTTTGGCCGCCGCCAGCAATACGAATCAGATCTAGCTCCTCTTTCAACTCTTCAGCGTTAACCTTCGAGAAAATTGGTTTGATTTCGCTCGTAACGATTGGCAGATCTTCGTCAATTGAAATATCGGCCCATTTCGGAATTCCTTTTGTCTTTTTGAAAACCGCGGCTTGCCTAACTATTTTGAGCGATGTCTCTGGGATTATCGGGTAGAGCTCAGATGAAATGAGCTTCAATGAGGAGAGCGACACGTATAGCAT